>NZ_BAAASR010000011.1:0-29076 GCF_039532985.1 Streptomyces gobitricini
CTTGTCCGTCGCCACGGCGTCGGCGGATTCCTGGCTCGGGCTCGCCTCGGAAGCAGCGGCGGAGGCGGCGTCCGACGCGGACGTGGCGGGATCGTCCGAGCAGGCGGTCAGTGCCAAGGGCAGTGCGGCGGCAGCGGCAGCGGCGACAGCGGCTCGGCGGAAACGCATGGTGTTCATGGGAGTTCCTTCGCGTACGTGGGATGGGTCGGGCACGGTGCACAAGGGGTAGTCGAGCGGTCGACGAGCGGTCGACGAGCGGTCGAGGTCGATGAGTGGTCGTCGAGCGCTCGATGAGTGGTCGTCGAGCTGGCCTAGTCCACGTTGACCACCACCGAATGCCGGCCACTCGCCCCGTCCGGGACGGTGCGCGTGCGCTTTTCCGTCTGCACCTGGCCCGTGCGGTCGGTGGCTCGGACGGTCAGCGTGTGACCGCCGGGAGTGGCCTGCCAGGGGAAGTACCACTGGCGCCAGGTGTCGGCGGTGTCCTCGGCCGCGAGACCGGCCGGCTGCCAGGGGCCGTCGTCGACGCGCACCTCGACCCGGTCGATGCCGCGGTGCTGGGCCCAGGCCACTCCGGCGACCATGACGGTCCCGGCCTTCGGGCGGGCGAAGGGCTTGGGCGTGTCGATACGGGACTGGGTCTTGACGGGCGCCCTGCGGGCCCACTTGCGCTTGACCCAGTACGGGTCGTAGGCGTCGAACGTGGTGAGCTCGATGTCCTCGACCCACTTGCAGGCCGAGACGTACCCGTACAGTCCGGGCACGACCATGCGGACCGGGAAGCCGTGGTCGAAGGGGAGCGGTTCACCGTTCATACCGACGGCGAGCAGCGCGTCACGGCCGTCCATCAGGTCCTCGACCGGGGTGCCGAGCGTCATGCCGTCCACGGAGCGGGCCACCAGCTGGTCGGCCGGGCCCCCCTCAGAGGGCGGACGGACACCGGCCTCGGCGAGCACATCCGCCAGGCGTACGCCGATCCAGCGCGCGTTCCCGACGTACGGGCCACCGACCTCGTTCGAGACGCAGGCCAGCGTGATGTCCCGCTCGACCAGGTCCCGTTCCAGCAGGTCCTGGAAGGTGAGCGTGAGCGGCCTGCCGACTCCTTCGCCGTGGACGCGCAGCCGCCAGCGGGCGGCGTCGACCCTGGGTACGACCAGGGCCGTGTCGACACGGTAGAAGTCCTTGTTGGGCGTGACGAACGGGCTCACCCCCGGGACACGCACCTGCGCCCGCCGGGGCACGGGGGCGGCCGGCGAGGCGGGGCGTGGCAGGACGACGGCGGCCCGGGAGGCGACGGCATCCCGTGTCCGGGTCCCGCCGAGGGCGCGCCCCACCGCTCCGGCACCGGTGGAGGCGACGGCGGTCACAGCGGCGGACAGGAGGAAACCGCGCCGGTCCCAGCCGGGCTCCTGCGCCGCGACGGGCGGCTGCGCGGCGCCGCGGGGCACGAGCCGGCCGATCAGCCAGTGGAGGACCGCGGCGCCGGCGAGGGCGCCCGCCAAAGACGGCAGGCCGTCGGTGAGCGAGTCGGAGTCGGGGCGGCTGGTGGCGGCGACGGCGCCGACCACCCCGAAAACGAGCACCCCCGCGGCGCCGAGGCGCCGGTGGCGGAGTGCCACCAGCCCCAGCACCAGGGCCAGCAGGCCGAGCACCGCGACGATGCCCAGCTGGAGCACGACCTTGTCGTCCTCGCCGAACGTGCGGATGGCCCAGTCCTTGACCGGGGCGGGGGTGCGGTCGATCGCCGCGCCGCCCACCGCGGCTATCGGCCCCGCCTCCGGCCGGACCATGGCGGCGATCAGCTCGGCGACGGCGAGAGCCGCGTACCCGGCCAGCAGCCCGCTGAGCCCTGCGAACGCCGGCCGTTGCCACCGGGAGCCTGAAGTAGTCACACCCGCTCTTCGAAGCCGGACGGCTACCGGATTGGTCGTTCACTCCCAGGGGTGGCCGGCGAACGGCGCGACTGCCCGGACGCGGCGGAGCCCGGGGCCGTTCCGCGTGGTCCCGGGCTTCGTCAAGTTGGGCTTGGCCGGCTCTGGTCGGCTTCGGTTGAGGTCCGTTCGGCCGGTTCAGCCGGTTCGTATCGGACGGACGGAGGGACGACGGTCGTCACCTGTCATCGCGGCGGGCGGGCCGGCCGTGCGTGACCGCTCAGCGGTGGCCATCCATGTTCGTGGGTTCGCCGGAGCTCCCCTTGATCGTGCCGCAGTTCGCGGGCGCGGTGGCTTCCTGTGGCAGCTTCGGGTCGAGTTCGCTCCTGCCCTTACCGAAGTCGTACTCTCCGTTGCCGTTGACATCGATCCCGTGCTGGACGATGTGCAGGTCCTTGATGTGGTCGGCGATCGCCTGAGAGACGGTGATCGTGCGGGAGTAGGACACATTGCCGTCCTTGTCCGCGACGGGCATCCGGTCGACCGCGAGACCGCTGGCCTTGGAGGTGTCCCCCTTGGTCGTCAGCGAGATGTTGATGTCTCCGTAGGCGGGGAGTCCCTCGGTGGTGGTGACGATGCCGTCCCGGTTCTTGTCCGCACCGGCGTCGGGGCAGCGGAAGTTGTGCCCGTCGGTGGAGCCGTGGATGTGCTGGGCATGCGGCTGACCGGGCACCAGCCCCCGGGCGTCGATCGTGACCGTCAGTTGCCTGCCTTGCAGACCGAGCGACGCCGTACCACTGGCACCGGAGTCGTTCAGCTGCCGCAGATCGACCTGGTGGACCCGGCCCTGCCGGCCGTCGGAGGCGCCACTGCCTCCGCCATGGGCCAGCGCCGGGGTCGCGACGACGAGGGCGAGCGCCGCGGGTACGGCGAGGAGGGCGGTGCTGCGACGGGTTGCGCGCTTGAGTGTCATTGCGAAGCATCCCCTTCCGGGGAGGTTCACCGGCTCGACGCCGGTTCCGCTTTCGGGTTTTTGTCCCCTTGCTCCCTTTATTCGTCGCGGTAGCCGAGGCGGATTGCCGAGGGCGGGTTCCCTTGCCGCCGCCCGTTCCACGCGAAAGCCCCGGGCCGGCGGCCCGGGGCCTCGTCGTTCGTCCGGACCGGGTCCGGGTGCTGGTGGACGCCAGGACGCACGTGGTCAGAGGGGCTGGAGCCGGGCGCGCAGGAGGCAGAACTCATTGCCCTCCGGGTCGGCCAGCACATGCCAGTTCTCGGCGCCGGTCTGGCCGACGTCGGCGGGCCTGGCGCCGAGAGCGAGCAGCCGCTCCAGCTCCGCGTCCTGATCGCGGTCGGTGGGGCTGACGTCGATGTGCAGCGGGAGCTTCCCGGTGCGGGGCTCGCTGCTGGGGCTGAGGACGAGGGTGGGCTGCGGGCCGCCGAAGCCGGCGTCGGGCGGCCCGATCTCGATGCTGCCGTCGTCCTCCCGGCCGAGCTCGACGTAACCCAGGACCTCGCTCCAGAAGGCGGCGAGCCGGTCGGGATCGGCGCAATCGATGACCAGCTCACTGATGCGGCATGCCATGCCTGTCAGTGTACGTAGACACCGGAGAGCCGGTCCTCGGCCGCGTGCCGGAGCACGCGGCGGTACGTGGGCGGGGCGATACGCGAGCGGGGCGCTACGCGAGCGGGTGCTGCCCGACGGTGACGCCGGATCCGCGCCCGCCGGGCATCGCCCGCCGGGCATCGCCCGCCGGGCATCGGTGGCGACACCCGGCGACCCGTCGTGCCGGGGTCAGCCTGCCGGTCCCGGCTGCGCCGGCACGAGCCCCGGTTCCGGCCGGGGCGTACCCGTGCGCCGGAACGCACGCCGGCACCGCTGCCCCAGAGCGCGGTAGAAGCGGTCCGGCAGGAAGACGGCGTCGGCGACGATCATCGCGGCGGAGAAGAGCGGCAGGCCCATGAGCACCGCGATGCCCACGTGCATGGTCAGCAACATGCCCAGGACGGGGTACTTGAGCCGGCCGAACAGCACGAACGGGAACGCGACCTGGAGCAGCACCGTCAGGTAGCAGGCGGCCGCGATCAGGATCACGTGTTCGTCGGCCGCCCGGGAGAGCGCCGGCCAGGGCTGGAACAGGTGCAGGTTGAGGGCGTAGTGGAGGGCGGTCCCGTTGCCCCAGGTGCCTCCCTGCACCTTGTACAGGCCCGCCGAGCCGTAGAGGAAACAGACCTGGGCGGCGATGACGAACATCCCGCAGTTGTGCAGGACGGTGACCACCACCTGTCGGGCATCGTGCAGAGGGCGCCGTACCTCCGGCCCCGCGCCCGAACGGAGCCGGGCCCTGCGCGCGTCGAGGGACCAGCGACGGCCGCAGGCGGTGAACACGAGGTAGACCGCCATGAGGAGGATGAGGTTGTCCCCGCCGTCCGTCATGAAGATCGCCCTGGCGTGGAATGAGGCCACCACGACGGCGAACAGCACGGACACCGCTCTGGTCCGCCAGCCCAGCATGAACAACGCGGACGTGACGACGGCCGCCGCGTAGCAGACCTCGAAGTACGCGCGGCTGTCGGACAGGGTCAGGATGCTGACCCAGCCCGTCTGGTCGAAGAGCTGCTTCGCCAGTGCGGGGGTCCACGGCGAGCCGGGTCCCCAGATCTCGTCACGGTGCGGAAACTCGCGCAGCAGGAAGACGAGGTAGAGCAGGCCGTACCCGATGCGCAGGACCGCCGCCGCGTACAGGGAGACCGGCCGTTCGATCAGGAGGGTGAAGAACGCGGCGAGGCGGTCGAGCATTCGCTGCATCGCTGTGGGGCCGTCCGCTCGTTCGGTGTCGTACTTCGACGGCGTGGGTGCCGTGGCCGTCGTTGTTGCCGGGGCCGTCTCTGTTGCCGGGGCCGGAGTCAGGGTTGAGGAGGGGGGCGGGCCCGGGATCGGCTTCGAGGCCGGGGTCGGGGTCGGCTCAGTCGGTGCCATGCGTGGCCACCTTCCACCAGGGCAGGTAACGGGTCTCTACGGCCGCCGGCGCGGATCGGGCCGGACGGTCGCTCCCTGCCGGGCCGGGGGCACCGACGGGGAACGTGACGACCCGCAGCTGGATCGAGTCGAAGGAGCCGCCGCGCCGGTCGGCGACGCGATCCGCCGCGATGTTGCGGAGGTACTGCTGGACCATCACAGCACGCTCCGAACGCGGCTGGTCGTCGCCACCGAGGGTCTCGAGATACGAACTCCAGGCGCGGCGCAGCATGTTCTGCGTCGTGTGGCTCGGGAAGGGGTTGTGCTCGATCGCGGAGTTGTCCACGGCACTCAGGTCGAACCAGCCGCTCACCTGCGAGGTACCGTCCGGGGTGATCCGCGTGGTCCGCGCCGAGATCTGCCGGTTGACCGACTCCGGATCCGGGGCGAAGAGCCGCCAGTTCTGCTCGAACACCGGATAGACCCACGCGTTGATCTGCCGGCCGTACCGCTGTGAGATGGCGTTCGCCGGCGCCACGTGCAGGAAGAGCAGAAGCACGTGGATGAGCGTGACCGCCAGGCACAGGACGACGACCGCTCCCGTGGCCGCTTGCAGCGGGCGGCGCGACGGCCCCGTATCACCGTAAAGCGCGGGGGGAGAGCCACTGCGACCGCTCTCGGCCGACCCGGCGCGGGAGTGCCCCGACTTCTTCGTTTCCGCTTGCTCCGCACCGCTCAGCACGGCCCCACCCGGCCTTCCCATCCCGCTGTTCATTTCCACTTCTTCCGGTTCCGCGCGCGGCGCGCGGTGGAGTCGGTCGACCGTCCACCGCGCGCCACGCACCTCACTCACGCAAGCGGGCCACCGGCTCCGCGCCCGGCCCGCCGCAAGGGACTAGCGGCCCGCGTGACCGCCGTGCTCACCGGACGGGCCGTGCTGCTGTCCGGGCTGGGGGTCGCCGTAGCCACCGGGCTTGCCGGGCTTGCCGGGCTTGCCGTCCTGGCCGTGGCCGGGCTTACCGGGCTTGCCGTGGCCGGGCTTGCCCGGCTTGCCGTGATCGTGGCCGTGACCCGGCTTACCCGGCTTTCCGGGCTTGCCGTGACCCGGCTTACCGGGCTTGCCCGGCTTTCCGGGCTTACCCGGCTTGCCCGGCTTCTGCGGCGGCTTGGGACCGCCTCCGCCCGTGATGCCGCCGTGGACGCCGCCGATCGTCGCGCCCGTGGTGCCACCCGTGGTACCCGCGATGACGCCACCCGTCGTCACTCCACCGAGCACTCCACCCACGACTCCGGCGGTGCCACCACCGGTGGTACCGCCCGTCGTCACGCCGCCGAGCACACCGCCGACGCCACCCGTGGTGCCGCCGTTCGCGGTGCCCCCGTTCGTTCCACCCGTAGTGCCGGCGATCACGCCGCCGGTGGTGGTCTCGCCCGTGGCCCCGCCCGTGGTCTCGCCCGTGGTCCCGCCCGTGGTTTCGTCGTCGCAGGCCGGACGGGTGATCGTGTTGGTGTCCAGCGTCACGGAGCCGTTACGGGCCAGCGCCCGGCCGACGAGGTCCGCCTGCGTGGTGGCGGTGATCGACGTCATGGCCATGATGGTGCCGACGAAGTCGGAGTTGGTACCGAGCGTGGCCGAGCTGCCGATCTGCCAGAACACGTTGCACGGCGAGGCGCCGTTGACGAGGCTCACGTTGCTCGCGGATGCCGTCGTCAGACCCGAGCCGACCTGGAACACCCAGATGGACTCCGGGTTGTTCTGGCCGTCCAGGGTGAGGGTGCCCGTGAGACCGAGGGTGGACGAGGCCGTGTAGACGCCCGGAACCAGCGTCAGGCCGCCCGCGTCCGGCGGGAGAGCGCCGTCCGAGGCCTGCCCGGCCGCGTTGTTGTAAGCCGCCACGAGGTCGCTCTTCGCTCCGGCGGCCACGGCGTCCGCCGAGTGGAAGGTGCCGTTCACCAGCCCCGGCGGGAATCCGGAGATGGCCGTCCCGGGATGCACCCCGACATCGCCGGTGATGACCGAGGGTCCGGTGTTGGTGACCGACTCACCGGCGAGAACGGCGAAACTGTCGGCGGTGCCCAGCGGTACGGGCTGCGCGAGGGCGTTCGCCCGCGTCGGCGTCACCGCCACGACGACCGCGGCGATCACCATGGCGAGCATCGCCGCCATCCAGGCCGAAGTTCTGCGCCAGTGAGGCGCGGCAGGGGTTTTCAGCGTCATCGGAAAGCCAGCTCCTGAGGGGGATGGTGGCGCACTGAGCGATGCCCGAATGTCTGGAATCACCCATTTCTGTCGCCTGGCATATTACGCAGACAAACCCTCACGGTTACGATCCAATAGGGTGATTCGGGGTGGATCTCACCATTCGCATCATGAAAAAATGAAGAACTGCCCTAGGTGACGGACGTTCACACCGCCTGACGGGCACGCGGAACAAGGAGCGGCGCGGGACGAGGATTGCGCGGAAAGGCGGGGCGCGGGGGCTTGAAGTCCGTCGGCGTCGCGTGGGCATCGATAGCCCCCTTCCGGAACTGAGCGGGGGGGCCGGTGGGTGCGCGGAGCAGGTGGCGGAGCGTTCAGCTCAGAAGATGCTCAAACCCATTGTGTGTCTCCCGGGGTGCGCGTGAAGATCAACAGCGCGTCCGACCACGCGGCCTGACCAGCCGTGCGGGTGGCGCGCCGTCCGGCTCGACCAGGCCGGGCGGGAATGATCAGAACGTTGGGGGAACAACTTGAAGATCAACAAGATCACGACTCTGACCGCTGCCGTCGTGACGGCCGCCGTGTTCAGCACCGGTCTGTCCGGGGCGGCCGTGGCGGCGGACCACGGTGACCGGCCGGTTGCCGCGGCCTCGGCTGCGGCCGCGGCAACCGCCACCGGCGCGGCGGACGCGACGACCGCCGCCGACGCGGCGGACGAGCAGCGGCTCGCCGAGACCCTGAAGGTCATCGAAGCCATGCCGGACAGCGTCGTGGCTCAGGGCGACGCGGCGGTGCAGGCGTACTTGGAGAAGCGTCTGCCCGAGGAGCGCCGGGCGGTGGCGTTCGGATGGACGCAGAAGCTGAAGTGCGGTGCGGCCATCACCGCGGCCGTCGCCGGGGGCGCGGTTCCGGTGGCGAAGCTGCTGAAGCTCAAGGCGTTCATCAAGAAGGTCGGCTCGGTGAAGGAGGCGGCGACGCTGCTCATCCGCGTGTCGAAGGGCGAGGAGAAGATCAGCGAGCTGGGTGCCACCCTCGGTGGCCTCGCTTCCGCCATCCTCGGCATCGACATGATCAAGAAGCACTGCCGCTGACCGCGAAGGAGCCCCCGATGAGCACGAGCAAGGCGCGCATCACGGCGCTGATCACCCCCGTCGACCAGCACGCTCAGGACGAAGCCGGGGCCTTGGCCCAGGAGGGACGCACGTCCAAGGCGGTCGCACGGCTCCGGAAGGGTTCGGGGCTCGGCCTCCACCCCGCTTCGGCCGCCCTGGAGCTGCTGGGCGAGGGCCGGCCGCTGCCCACGTCGTACGAACAGGCGCTGGCCGCGTTGCAGGACGAGTGCCCGGACCTCGTGGGGGAGATGACGGTTCTGCTGCACAGCGGTGATCGCAACGGGGCGATCAAGCTGCTGCGCGAACGGACCGACATGGACCTGGCGGGTGGCTACCACCTCGTGGAGGCGCTGACGGCCCGGTCGGGCTCGGCGTAAGCACGTCTCCTGGCCGTCGCGGGACCGGCCGCGACGGCCATCGGCGTGGCCCGGACGTGACCCGCCGCCCCCGTACGTGCCGGCGATGCCGTCGCCCGGCGCATGGGGCACCTGCCGGTCGGGCTCCCGGGCTCCGCCGGTACGCGGTGGGGCCACGGCCCTGCGGACCGTGGAGGCGTGCCTGGCGAGCACCGGCCCGGGCCGGCCCGCCACCCGGCCGGTCGGTCGCCCGGTCGATCGGTCGCTGGGTCGATCGGTCGCCCGGTCGGCCCACCGGCCCGAGAGGCCCCCGCCCACGCGGGCTTGCGGAGGGTGGTCGGGACACGTGGCGCGGAGGCCGTGCGGCGGGCTGTCGGGGAAGGGCGCGGCTACGGGCGGCCCGCCGACTCCAGGCCCGGGTGCGTGGCGTCCGGGTCGGGCGTGCCGTCCACGACGGGCGGGTCGGGCGTGCCGTCCCGGTCGGGCGCGGCGGGCGTGCCGTCCACGACAGGCGCGGCGGGCGCGGCGGGCGCGGCGGGGGCTTCCGTCGCGTCGGCCGCCGTGCGGCCCCACGTCGTGCCCGCCAGGATCAGCAGCACGCCCACCAGCCCCAGCCAGCCCGGCCGGTCACCCGCCAGCGCGATGCCGGCGACGGCCGCCCACACCGGTTCCGTACCGAGCAGCAGGCTGACCCGTGAGGGCGAGGTGCGGCGTACCGCCCACATCTGGACGAAGAAGGCGAACAGCGTGCAGAACACCGACAGGTAGAGCAGCCACGCCCAGTCCGCGGCGCCGAAGTCGGCCGCGGCGACCCACGGGGTGGCGCCCGTCCCGGGCGCGGCGCAGAGCAGGCCGAACACCAGGACCGACGCGCCGAGCTGAACCGTCGTCAGCGACATGGCGTCCGCACCCTCCACCGACCGCATCCGCGACATCGCCAGCACGTGCACCGTCCGGGCGACGGCGGCGCCCAGCATCAGCAGGTCCCCGATGGACGGCTCGCTGAAGCCCGCGCCCTGCGTCAGCAGCACCACGCCGAGCACCGAGAGCCCGGCCGCCGCGAGGAACGGGGGCGACAGGCGCGTACCGCGGATCCGGCTCTCCGCGATGGGCGTGAAAATCATGGTGAGGCTGATGATGAGCCCGGCGTTGGTCGCCGAGGTGTGCACCACCCCGTACGTCTCCAGTACGAAGATGGCCGCCAGGATCAGGCCGAGGACGCCCGCTCCGCGTATCTGCGCGCGGCTCATCGCGCGCAGCCTGCGCCACCCGGTCGCGGCGAGTACGGGCAGGACGACGGCGAACCGCAGCACCAGCACGGCCAGCACGGTCTGGCTGGTGGTGACGCCCTTCGCGGCGAGGTAACTGGAGCCCCAGACCACCGCTACCAGCAGTACGGGCAGATCGGCCGGCCAGGCACGGCGGGCCGCGGCGACGGTCATGGGGGCTCCTCGGACGGAAGACCAGCAGGCGGGGGCGGCGGCCCGGTATGCGCTACGGGCGGCCGCCGGCGGGAGCGGGCTCGCCGACCGCACCGGGCTGACCGGGTGCGGGTGGGCGGCTCTCGGCCCGGCACCGGCGGCGGGCTCGGACAGCGTAATGCCCGGCGGTGCCCGGCGGGCGTCCGGCGGAGTGGCGACAAGTGGCCGAAGTCCCCGGCCCGGTGGCGGGAGGGACACGGACTCGGCTAGGTTAGGCAAGCCTAACCTAAGGAGTGAGTGATGAGCAGTCGCACCGATGCCCGCCCACCCGAGCCGTCCAGCGCGGAACGGGTCCGCTCCGTCCTGTCCGCCGCGCGGTCCCTCACGGTGACGACGGACGGATACCGCTGCGACCTGGTAGGCGCGCACACGCTCGACGAGCGGGGCCGCCTGACGCTGCGACTGTCGGCCGACTGCCACCTGGCGGCGGCCGTGGCCTGCGCGCCCCGGGGCGACCTCGCCGCCATGCTCCAGTTCACGGACGTGGCCCCGACCGCCGTACGGGACCGGGTACGGGCCAGGGTGACGCTCTCCGGGTGGCTGACCCGGGGCGGCGCGGACACCGGAGCGGGGGACGGTGTCGCCCTGCGTCTGGACACCGTGCGTGCCACCCTCGACACGGGGGAGGGCGCCGAGGGCGTCGGTCTGGACGAACTGGTCCTCGCCGGGGCGGATCCGCTGGCGGGCCACGAGGCGGCGCTGCTGCTCCACCTGACCGACGAGCACCCCGACGCGGTGGCCCGGCTGGCGCGCCTGGTGGAGCCGCGGCAGCTGCACGGCGTCCGGCGCGTGGTGCCGGTGGGCCTCGACCGGTACGGGATCACCCTGCGGCTCGAACACGCCCGCGCCCACGACGACGTACGGCTGCCGTTCGCCGTCCCGCTGCGCGAGGCCGCCGAGTTCGGCGACCGCGTCCGGACACTGCTGGCCGCCGCCCACACCTGTCCCCGCCGACGCCGCAGCCTGCGCGCCCGGCCATGACGCGGCTCCCGGCGCCGCCGCCACCCGGTCCCGCCCCCCGGGACCAGGTCGCGGCGATCATCCGCGCGGCCCCGCTGGCCGCCGCCCTCTACACGCCGCCACCGCCACCGCCGCCGGCACCGTCTCCACCACCGCCACCGCCCAGGCGTACGGGCAGCGAACGGTGACCGTTGGAGATGAACGACTCCACCGGCCGCAGCTCCCCCGCCGGCACGGCGAGCTCCATGTCCGGGAACCGCTCGAAGAGCGCCGGCAGCGCGATCCGCGCCTCCATCCGGCCCAACGGGGCGCCCAGGCAGTAGTGGACACCGTGGCCGAAGGCCAGGTGCTCCTTGTCCGCCCGGGTGACGTCGAACCGGTCGGCGTCCTTCCCGTACCGCTCGGAATCGCGGCCCGACGCGGCGTACGCCACCAGGATCGCGTCGCCCTTGCGGATGACCACGCCGTCGAGCGCGATGTCGTCGACGGCGTACCGCAGCGGCAGGTTGGCGACCGGGGCGTCCGACCGCAGCGTCTCCTCGATCACGTCGTCCCACGAGGCGCGGCCCGCCCTGAGGTGCGCCAGTTGCCCGGGGTGAGTGAGCAGGGCGTGGATGGCGTTGTCGATGAGGTTGACCGTCGTCTCATGGCCCGCGCCGATCATGAGCACCAGGGTGTCGAGCAGTTCCTCCTCGCTCAGCCGGGTGCCGTCCTCGTCGTCACGCGCCGCGATGAGGCCGCTGGTCATGTCGTCACCGGGTGACCGCCGCTTCGCCGCGACGAGTTCGCCCATGACGGCGTAGAGCCGGGTGTAGGTGGCGGTGACCTCGTCGGGGTCGGCGGCGGTGTGGAAGATGCTGTCGACGATGGACCGCAGCTCGTCCCGTTGCTCCTCGGGGAGACCGAACAGCTCGCTGATCACCTGGATCGGCAGCGGGTACGCGTACCTCTCCCGCAGGTCCACGACGTCACCGCGCCGCCCGGCCCCGGCGATCCGGTCCAGCAGGTCCGCGGTGATCTCCTCCACGCGCGGCCGCAGGGCGGCGGTGCGGCGCGCGGTGAACGCCTTGGCCACCAGGCTGCGCAGGCGCCTGTGCTCCCCGCCGTACGCGGTGAACATGTTCCGCACCGCGACCCAGGTGAACAGCGGCCACTCCGGGGAGATCTCCCCGCTGATCCAGGCCGGCCAGTGCTGTCGCGGGTCCTTGGAGACCCGGGGGTCGGTGAGCAGCCGCTTCAGCAGCTCGGGCCCGCTGACCGCCCACGCCGGTACGCCGCCGGGCAGTTCCACGCGCGCCACGGGTCCTCTCTCCCGTAACCGGGCGGCCTCTCCGTGGATGTCGCGGCCGGTCGGGTCGATCACCAGGGGTTCGTGGTCGCGCATCAGCGTCTCCTGAACTCGCGCTCCAGTAGAGCGCTTTACGCTACGCGCGGTCCGGCTCCGGAACGAGACCGCATCGGTTCGCTCCTGAATGGGCGAAACCAACCAGTAACAACATCACCATATGGTGTGCTTTCCCCGCCGTGGAATGCACGGTTCACCTTGGGGAGGACTCTTGAAGGTTCGTTTCGCCGCGTCGGCGGCCGTCGTCGCCACCGCCGTCGCCGGCAGCCTGCTGACCGTCGCGCCGGCCGCCCAGGCCGCCGGGGGCGTGAGCATCTACCGCGTGTACTACAACTCGCCGGGCACCGACGACCGCTCCAACACCTCACTGAACGCGGAGTGGGTGCAGCTGTACAACTCCAGCACCTCCGCCATCTCCCTCAGCAACTGGCAGCTGAAGGACCGGGCCGGCTGGACGTACACCTTCAGCGGCACCATCGGCGCCAAGCGGTACGTGACGGTGCACACCGGCCGGGGCAGCAACACCGCCGGGCACCGGTACTGGGGGCGGGCGGCGTACGTGTGGAACAACGACGGTGACACCGCATACCTGCGCAAGGCGTCGGGCACGCTCGTCGACTCCTGCGCGTGGAGCTCCAGCGGCTCGTCGAAGTACTGCTGACAACCAGCCCCCGCCCCCGCTCCGGCCACGCGGGGCGGGGGCGCCGCGGCGTACCTACCGTTCGTCGAGGTCGTCGCCCGGGGCGGCGGGACGAGTGCCGAGGGTGCGGAGCACGGCGGTGCGCACGGCGGCGGCGGCTTCGTCGGGGGACATGCGGCCCGCCCCGACCTCGTCACCGGCCGCGTGGCCGAGCGCGACCGTCGCCGCGGCGAGCCAGTGCGGTGACGCTCCGGCGTCGAACTCCCCGGCCGCCTGGCCGCGCCGGATGAGCCGTACCAGCCGGTCGGTGACCGGCTCGTGACTGGCTTGTGGCACCGGTCCTGCCTGGAGCAGGACCGGGTGCTGGGCGAACGATCGCCAGCCGATGTCCAGCAGCCGCAGCAGCGCCGCCGATGCCGGACCGTCGTCCAGTCCGGCGGCGTCCATCGCCGCCGTCGCCTCCCGCGTCACCCGGTCCACCACCGCCGCCAGCAGCTCGTCGCGCGAGGCGAAGTGGGCGTACACGGTCTGACGGGTCACCCCCGCCTCGGCCGCGATGGCCCGCATACCTGCGTCCGGCTGTCCGGCCAGGAGCCGCACCGCCGCGTCGAGGATGGCCGCTTTGCTGCGTTCGGCGTCGGCCCGGCGCCGCCCGGGGGCCTTGGACGTCATCAATTCTTACACCCTTGTCAAAAGTTCTGGCTCCGGCATATCTTACAACCCCGTCAAAAATGCTGCCGAGGGAACGCCGCACACCGCGAACGGAGCCGCCATGGAGCCACCCGAGCAGTTCATAGCCGACTTCTTCAGCTCGTTCACCGAGCAGGCCCTGCGGAACGACGAGGACCCCGGGCATGTGGTCGACCGGTACTTCACCGCCGACATCGTGCAGGTCAGTGACGGTGTCCGGCTCGACCGGGACAAGCTGGTCGCGCACATCCGGCCGCTGCGCAAGAACCTCGTCGCGTACCGGTTCGACGTACACGAGGCCCTGATGGACGGCGGCCGGGTCGCCGCCCGGCTCACCGTCCACGGCCGGATGCGCAAGGGCCGGGAGATCGCCACGGAGGTGCACCTCTTCGGGGAGTTCACCCCGGAGGGCCGGATGCGCCTCAGCCACCAGCTCACCCGGACGCTCCCGGAGGGACGATGACCACGCCGCCCCTCCGCGCGCTCCACGCGCTCGCCCTCCTCTCCACCGGCCTGCTCGCCGGCGCCTTCGGCTACGGCGCGGCCAACCTCGCCCCCACCTTCGACGCCGTCCCCCTCGACACGCGGCTGTCCTTCCACGCCGAGCGGATGAGGATGAACGGCATCACCATGCAGGCGGCCATGGGGGTATCGGCACTGAGCGCCCTCACCCTCGC
Source organism: Streptomyces gobitricini (assembly GCF_039532985.1). Classification (NCBI taxonomy): domain Bacteria; kingdom Bacillati; phylum Actinomycetota; class Actinomycetes; order Kitasatosporales; family Streptomycetaceae; genus Streptomyces; species Streptomyces gobitricini. Next base: position 14,289 of record NZ_BAAASR010000011.1, read on the forward strand.
CGCCCTGACGCGCGGCCGCGCACGGCTCCTCGCCGGTACGGCGGGCCTGCTGGCCCTGGCGTCGTTCCTGATCACCCGGCTCGGCAATGTGCCGATCAACGGGCGGATCAAGGAGTGGGCGGTCACCTCGGCCCCGGCCGGCCACGCGGAGATCCTGTGGCGCTGGGACCTGTTCAACACCCTGCGCACGCTCGCCGCCATCGCCGCCTTCGGGCTCATGATCGCCCTGGTGACGGCGGACCGGCGATCCCCTACCGCCCGGCGGTCGGAGCGGCGTCCGGCTCGGGTCAGTCCCCGTCGCGGCGCCGTGTGAAGGCACCCGCCCGGCAGGTCCGCGCCGGAGAGATCGGGTCCCACGGCGCCGTCACAGCAGATCGGTGAGGTCGGGTCCCAGCCCGTCGACCAGTTCAGGCGCTTTGAGGCCATGGCCCTCGGCGACGCCGAAGTAGGTCGGCTCGCCCGGCTCGCCCGGCACCCCCAGCAGGGCGTCCAGCGCCCGCAGGGCCGCCGCGAGGCGCGGGGCGTTGTTCGCGTGGACAGCGGGGTGCGGCTCACCGCCGAAGTCGCACGGAGACCAGACGTCGTGGTGGACCGCCACCTCGGCCCAGCAGCCATACGGGTCCGGGGACACGGTCAGCTCCACCAGGCGAGGTTCGCGACGGGGCTCCCCCTCCGCGTCGAGCCGCTCCCCCGGGCCCGTCACGAGGAGCGCCGACATCTCCGCTGCCGGGTGGCCGACAGGACGGCATGCCCGTGCCTGTTCGGCCAGCTCCGGGTCGTCCAGCCGGGAGCCCATCAGGCCGAGGCGGGTGTGCACACCCAGCCCGCCCCTGCCCCTCTCGAACCAGTCCCACTCCAGGGACGACGGCTCGAGCAGCGCGTGCTTCCCCAGCACGGCGGCCATGCGCGCCGCCGTGCCGAGGGCCGGCACCAGGCCGGTTTCCGTCACGTCGTCGAGGTCCCACCACCACGAACCACACTCCCGCGGCGCACGCCTCAGCATCGCTGTTCCCGGGCTGTCACCCGTACACCCCCAACTCTCGCTCGGATGAGCACGTGGCGTTCAGACGACACTGTCGTTCCCGGGGCCGCGCGGCAAGTCGGCCTGTGCGCCGTGCTGTCGGCCGGTCCGGAGGAGGTCGAGCGCGTCGGGCAGGTCCGGCAACTGTGGCGCGCAGTCGGTGCAGGCGTAGACGTTGAAGCCGGGTCCCGATCCGGAATGCACCATCCAGGGTCCGTCCAGCCTCCCGGGCGATTCCTCCAGGGACGCGACCGTCCGCAGCAGGTCCCTGCCCCGGGACTCCGCGTACCCCTTGTCGTCAGACCCGGGCCCGCCGTGCCGGGCCACCGTCACCGTCACCAAAGCCCTCAGGTCGGGTACTCGGCCAGCCAGCCGTGCTGGAGGACGTGCTTGGGCAGGTACTCCGACTCGACGCCGATCGGCAGCTTCCCGTCGTAGGCCAGGCAGGCGATCGCCAGCGGGCCCAGGGCGATGCTCCCGTCGATGTCGCTCGCCCGGTCCTCGGTCAGCGTCCAGTACGGCCTTGTGCAGCTTCAGCGCCTCCACCAGGGCCGGACTGAAGCCCTCCTCGTCGCGGCGGACGAAGTGGTAGAAGAGGTTGATCGGCGGACAGAGCAGCCCCTGCGGCATGTCCCGGGGGGCGATCCGCGCCACCGACGGATCCGACGCCTGGAGCGTGGCGGTGAGTTTCTCCACCAGTCCGGGACGACGCAGCCAGTACGTCTGGAGCGTGTCGATCCAGTGGTAGACGTACTCGTCGTACTGACCTTCCGGGGAACGCAACCGCTCCAGCGGGATCTCGCACAACTGCGTCATCCGCTGCTGCTCACGACAGACGACCGCCAGCAAGAATGCGGTCAGCCAGTTTCCGGTGTCGGCGAACAGCTGCGGGCCGATGGCCTGAAGGGTGCGCATCTTCCGGTTGATACGGCACTCGACGGTTCCCTCACTCGCACCCGTCACGGCGAAGAGCGCCGAGCCCAGCTGCATCGCGTTGACCGCGGCATCCCAGGTCTCCGCCTCCGCCGCCCGTGGGTCGACGACGCAGCGGGCGTTGAGGACGAGGAGCGAGGTACTGAACGTGGACTCGATCAGCTCCGTGGGACTCCAGGCCATCGATCTCCCCGACAAGGTGGTCGGCGAGACGCTGCGCCAGCGCCTCGGCGTCGGGGCCTGACGGGATTCCGTGACGAGTAACGTTCTGGGTCATGTCGGGCTCATCTCGGCGCTGCGCGAGGTCAGGTGGTGGAACTCTCCCAGCCAGGCGCGGTTGAGCAGCTCGCTCGGCAGGTAGTCCGACTCGACCTCGATCGGGAAACCGGCGTCGACCCCTGATCGCCCGGGCGCGGACCGCCGTGCCTTGCGACTTCCACCGTCATTGACGCTCTTGGGTTGATTGCTTCTCCAGCCAGCCATGGAATCAGGTCCGCGCTTCCGTCCCGCGAGTGGGCGCGGTCACGCGGCTCAGAGGGACCCGAGGATCCTCGCCGTGGCCGATTCGATGAACGCGGCGGCCTCGGCTTCGGTGATCTCGACGTGATCGACCTCGTTGTGGCCGAGCTCGTACAACCTGAGGTAGTCGGTCGGCTCCCAGCGGAGATTCCTGGTAAAGGCCTCGTCATGGGTCTCGTCCCCATTGCCGATGATCCGCCGCCGCACGATGCCGCGCGGATTGCTCCGCGGGAAGCCTTGGCTGATTTTTGCGTAGTAAGAGATCCGCCCCCTGCCGTCGAGGGCGTCCAGAGTGGTGGGTGCGAGAGTGAGGAATGGTGTGGCGGACAGGTTCTGCCCCAAAGAACCCTGCGGAATGGACACTCCGTCGAGATCGATGAACTGTCCGATGGCGTAGCCGCCGCCACGCTCGAACATGAGCAGCAACGGCTCGTACATGTCGGGGATGTCGGGCAGCTCCACCTGCGTCGTGGCACGGACCGCAGCCCAGTGCACCACACCGCGGCACACCTTCTGGATCGAGGGCGTGCCGACGTGACGCCGGATGTACTCCTCGAGCTCGGCGGAGATCGCGGCGTCCAGCGTGATGGACGGATCGACGCACTCCGCGATGTCGAAGAAGGGCCACGCGTCCTCGGCGCCATACGCCCGTGCCCACTGGGCGGCGCGGCGCAGGTACTCGCGCATCAACAGGGCACGGGATCGGGCGTGGCGCAATGGGACGTCGAAATCGGTGTCCCACGCGATGGAACGCAGCCGGTCGAGGGTGCGACGAGGTTCAACGGCAGTCACTTGAGGTCCAGACCTTTCGCACGCAATTCCTGTACCACGGCCCTGACCACGTCGTCGATGTTGGACATGTTCTCTCGCAGCACGACGTCAGGTCCCTTGAGTCCCATGGCGGCCCAGTGCCTGAAGCCGCCCTTTTGCTCGTTCGGAGCCAGCTCATGCGCTCCGGCGTCCCGCGGCGTGGACGGGAAGTCCCGATAGTACTGGCCGTCATTCGGGTCGACATGCCACATATGAGGGTGCGGCTGCGTGTAGGGCAGTCCCGCCTTCATGAGGCGGCTTTCCACGTACTCGTGCGCGACCAGTGACCGGAAGCGCAGCATTTCGGCTTCCGACAGGTCGCCTCGCTGAGCCTTGGGCCACAACTCGGCGATGTCGTCGGCCGGTTCGAACAGACCGTGGCGGACCTGGCTCGGGCCGACGGTGACGTCGTGCTGCGCCCGGAAGAGATGGGTCTTGACCTGCCGGAGTACGGACTCCTCGATGCCGGTGTTCCGGGCGATCTCGGGCAGGTCCACCCTGTTGGGCGTCGCCCGGATCTCGTCATAGACCCGGCCTGCGAACTCGGAGGGCTGGGTCACCCAGTAGGCGCCACCAGGGCCGCCGGCCCCCCCGCCTTCGCGAGGTGTACCGGGCGCCTCGGGGTCGGGTGCGACGCTCCGCGTGGCATCCGCGGCGTCGTCGCCCCGTCCCACGGCATCCTCACCCACCGCGCCGGGCGTATCGGCGGCCGCGTCGACGTCCTTGCCGAGTGCGGACACCGCGTCGTCGGCAGCATGGGAGCCGATTCCGATCGCCCCGGCATCATGCGGCACCGGTACCTTGCCGAAGAGCTCCGACTGCTCGGCTCTGATTGCCGCGAGCTCATCCGCGCCGACTCCGGGAAGACGCTCTTTCTCGTACAGAGCGTGGCCGTCCATTTTGGCCGCGAAGCTCTCCGGTGTGTGGAACTGCAGCTCGAAGACCTGGCCGCTGACGGGGTCCCGCCACGTCGAGTTGATGCCCTTGTAACCGGCGGAGTCCCAGGTGTTCTTGAACGTGACGTTCTCGAACCCCCTGGCCTGCAGGTCGTCGACCGCCTGCTGCACCCCGCGGCCGTAGCTGTGGCTCGGGACCTCCATCGTGTAACGGATGGAGTCCTTGATGTCGCCGAGCACCCGAGCGTGGTCCATGCCGATGTCTTCGAGCATGTCCGTGGCGATCTTGCGCTTGAGGGAGTCCTCGCCCTTGAGGCGGTACTCGATGCCGATCAGGCGACCGTCGTCCACCCGGCCGGCGATGCTCTGCATCGACTCGGTGATGCGAGGTTCCGCCTCGGCGGACCGACGCATGAAGTCGTCCGCGGCGGCGTTGGCAGCGCGGTCCAGCGTCAGCCCGTTCTCGCCCACCCATGACCCGTCGGGGAGGTTGCCGCGCGGGGCCGCGGGCACCGTCGGCTCCGCTCCACCGAACCCACCTTCGTGGGGCGGAGGCGGCACGTCGTGCCCGGAAGCACCCGGCACGTGGTCACCCCCACCGGTACCGTGCATGCCGGTGCCCGGCCCGTCGTGGCCACCCGTGGCGGGCCCGTCACCATGACCGCCGGGCACGTGTTCGCCGGCGCCCGTGCCCGGGGTGTTGTCCACGCTGTTGGCCGGCAGGTGGTCGCCCGCGCCGCCGCCCGGGAGGTTGTTGCCGGCCTGGCCCGTGGGGAGGTTGTCGGCGAGGCCGCCCGGGGTGTTGTCCGCGAGGCCGCCCGGGGTGTCCGGGACGCGGGTGGGTACGTCGTCGGCGGCGCGGCTCGCGTCGCCCAGGCCGGTGTCCAGGCTGTCGCCGAGGTTGATCGCGGTGTTGTCGCCCGCGTGGACCGCCGCGCCCGCCATGGCCGGGACCTTGGCGGGGGTGTCCACCCGGGGGTTGTCCGCGCCCGTGGTGGGGGTGGCGTCGGGGTTCGCGCCCCGGTCGACCACGTCCGTGGGCGAGTCCTTGACGTCGCTGACGACCTTGCCGTTCTCGTCGAGGACGTTTCCCGCGCCGTCCAGGTAGCGGGCCGGGTCGCCCTCGCGGACGGGGAGCGGGGTCGCGTCCGACGGCAGGGTCGGGGTGTCCCTCGGGACGGTGACCGTGCCCTCCTGGAGGGGCGTCGAGCCCGCCGGGGCCGGGGTGTCGTCCGGGAGCCTGACCACGCCGTCGCCGAGGTCGACCGCGCCGGGCGGGACCGCCGTGCCCTCGGGCAGGCGGACCGTGTTCGCGGGGATCTCGACGGCACCCGGGGGCAGCGCGGCGCCCTCCGGGAGGTGGATCGTGCCGTCGGGGCGCGTCAGCGAGCCCTCCGGCAGGACGAACGTGCCCTCCGGGAGGGGCGGCAGGCTGATGTTGCCCATGCCCCTGAGGCCGGACATCACGTCGCCGATCTTCGTGATGCCCGCGCCCGCGCCCTGGAAGAGGTACGTCGTCGGGTCGATCGCCCGGCCGGCCCTGCCCGCGAAGGAGATGGCCCGCGCCGCCGCGCCCGCCTTGCCCGCGCCGGACACCGCGCCACCCGCGCCGCCGGTGAAGACGGTGGTCAGCACGTTGAAGGTGACCGCGCCGGCCGCGCGGGCCGGGTTGGAGCCCCACTGGTCCCAGGCGACCAGCGCCTTGCCGGTCTCCTTCATGGCCGTGCGGGAGTCCCTGATCCAGCCGGGCAGCTGGTCGTCGTCAGCCATCCAGTACGCCGCGCCCAGCGGGGTGGCGGTGATGACCAGGCCCGTGGCCAGCAGGCCCAGGCCCTTCCAGGCCTGCCCGGCCGCGTCCCAGCCCTGGAAGCCGACCAGGGCGCCGAGCCCCTTGATCGTGCCCCAGACCCCGTCGACGATGACGCCCTTGCCGAAGTCGTAGGCGTGCTCCCACACCTGCCACCACGGCGTCGACTCCTCGACCGCGTCGCCCCACGGCAGGCTCTTGGCCTGCTTGAGGGCCTCGGCGTCGTAGCCGTACATGTTCTCGCCGTTGGAGCCGTCGTTGACCGTGAGCGCCTTGCCGCCGACCAGGGCGACGATCTTCGCGTGCGCGGTGCGCTCGGCCGCCTGGAACTGCGTCCAGACCTCGGCGATCTCGTTGCGGCGGTTGTTGTTCTCCTCGACCAGGTCGCCGTCCTCACGCCACTTGTCGTCCTCGGCGATCTTCTGCCGGAAGTCGACGGCGTCCCGGCGCAGGTCGTCCAGCTTCTGCTTCAGGGGGCGGATGTCGTTGGCGTACGAACCCAGCGCACCCGCGATGGTGCACATGTCCGAGCTGATGGCGAGCGCCTTGTCCTTGACCGGCTGCGTCGTGGCGAACAGCTGGTCGGCCTCGGGGGCCTTGTAGAAGGCGCTCAGGCCGCCGAAGGAGCTGTGGACGTCGCCGGCGGCGGTGGCGATCTTGCCGCCGGCGCCGGACAGCGCCTTGACCTTCTCGTCGAGCAGTTCCAGGTCACCGGTGAAGACCGGTACTTCGGCCGGATCGACCGGCTGGTTCTCGCTCACTTCTGTCCCCCGAGCTCCTTCAGCAGGTCCAGCCGCACCTGTCGCGCCGCGTCCTGGGCCTCCTTGGCCTGGGCCAGGTCACCCTCGACGTACTCGTTGGTCGCCGTGGCCGCGCCGATGACCGCCGCCTGGATACGCTTCGCCATGGGTTCGAAGTGCGTCTTCTGCCGGCCGGTCATGTACTCGGCCAGCGCCGCGCCCACCGGGCCCGTCGCCTTCTGCGTCAGGGGCGCGCCGGAGGCCGTCGGCCCCTGCAACGGAATGTTCGCGGCCGACCCCGGCACCGCCGTACCCGCCGCCTGCGCGGCCTGCTGCATGTCCGTGACCAGGGCGTTCAGGGCCTTCTCCAGATCACCGGCGTGTGTGCCGACGACCCTCAGCTGACCCTGCACCCCCTGGGGCTGGATGTCCCACGCCGTCATGAAAACGCTCCCCCGTACCCGCTTCAGCCGATGTTGTCGACCGCGGCCTTCGCCCGCTGCAGCGTCTGCTGCGCCGTCGCGTCGTTCTTCTCCAGCGTCGTCTTGAGCAGCTGGATGATGTTGCGGACCTCCTGGGAGGCGGAGTTCCAGCGCAGTTCCTTGCCGTGGTACTCGTCCGCCACGCCGTCGGCCGCGAAGTCCGTCATCGCCGCCTTCACCTGCGCGTCACGCGCGCTGATCACCTGCTCCAGACGCGCGATCACCGCCTGGATGTTCATCTGCGCCTCCGAAGAGGCACCCGTGTCGTACGAACGACGGTCGCTTCCCGCAGCAGCCATCAGCAATCAACTCCCCGTGTACGGATCGGTCTAGCGGCCCGAGAAACGTGCCGCGTCGAAGTTCGCCGACGACATCTGCGTCCGCGCGTTGTCACCCTGCTCCTGGTCACCCGAGCCGAACGCCGACTCCATGCCGGACTGGCCGCCCAGGATGGCCGCCAGCGAGCCGTTCAGCGCCGCCGTGATCTCGTCCGAGCGCGACTTGAACGAGTCGAACGCCACCTTGCCCGCACCGTTGAACTTGCCCTCCAACGGCGCCGCGGCCTGCACCAGCTGACGGATCAGCAGGCCCAGGTCGTTGCTCGAACCCTGCGACTGGGACATCAGGGTCGAAAGGACCTGCGCCCCCATATCGAACTTCATCGGGCTACCCCCGCTGCGATGGACGATCGTATGGATCGAATGTACGACCACATGCCTATCAACTCACGCGTCGCTCCTGCAATGAGCAATCACCGGATCGTGGCCCTCTGTGACGAACACATGACATCACTCGCCCTTCAGGTGCCGCACCAGCCGCTCGAAGTCCTGCCATCCCGACAGGTCCGACGGGTCGCCGGGCAGCGGGTAGTACAGCGCCGGCCGGGCTCTCGGGCCCAGTTGGACCGGGGCATCGGGCAGCGGCGTCCGGCGGGCACGGTCGCCGGGCATCGCTCGTACCTCCTCCGCGCCGAGCACGAAGGCCAGCGGAACGCCAGGTCCCTCGAAGCGCGGCGGGACCGCCAGGTCACGGCGGGCTTTGCGGAGCTGTACGAGCATCGACCGCAGGTGGTGACCGGTGGCGAGCACCTCGGCCGCCCTCGGCACCGCGTCCACCGGAAGCTCCTCGTCCGGCCCGTAGCCGAACGCCAGCGTGACCTCCTCCTCCACACCCGCCTTCGTACGGCTCACGCGTACGGTGGCGAGGCCCGGCCGCTCCGGACTGCCGACCACCACCACCCACGTCGGCTCGGGCGCCCGCTCGTGGACCACGTCCGTCAGCCGCCGCAGCGACCACGGCAGGTTGGCGGGCTCGGCCGTGCCCCACCCGGCCGGCGCCTCACCGGTCAGCTCCCGCCACACCGACTCCAGGGCACCGCCCAGCACCAGCCGGTCGTCCGCCGGGTGCACCGTGCGGAACGTCAGGCCCAACTGCCGCTCCCCGCTGTCCTCGACACCCTCCTGGTAGGCGGCGGCCACCCGGGCGCGCGGGTCCTCGTCCGTGGAGTCGGGCGCCGCGACCGGGTGGAACATCCCCTCCTGCCACGCCAGCACCGCGCCGGACAGCCCGTCGTAGTAGCCGTCCCGCTCGTCCTGCACGACCCAGCGCGACGGCCAGGCGGACAGCGCGCCCCGTACCGCCGGGGAGAGCGTGGTACCCGCCGGAGCGACGATCTGGAGCCCCAGCCCGCCCTCGGCGGCCGCCCGGAACGCGTCCGCCAGCCACGCCGTCATGGCGACCACGGGGCGGTCCTGGATGACGACGGCCACCTTGTCGGTGAGGACGTCCACCGCGGGCCGCGCGGCGGCCGGCGGCGCGACCCCCACCCCCTCCGACGCCACCACGGCCAGCGACCGCGCGGCCTCCGGCGGCCACGCCGAGCCACCCGTCAGCGATACCAGTCGGGCCGCGAAGGTGCCCGCCAACCGCTCCGCCTCCGCCACCCCGGTCGTGGCACGCGCCTCCGTCCACCAGAACGGCACCGGCGGCGGCGTGGCCCCGAGCAGCCGCTCGGCCTCGCCGCGGACCTGCACCAGCAGGGGCGCCTCCACCGAGACGAGCGGGCGGCCCTCCTCGTCGCAGAGCCGCACGACGGCGTCCTCGCCGGCCGTGTCCACCAGCTTGTCCGGGCCGCCGGAGAGCAGACCCGCGAGCACACTCCACGGATCCGGCATGCGCTCGGTGAGGGCTATGACGTCCTTGGTCATGGGGTCGTCCGGTCCTTAACTCGTGACTTCGTCGTCATTCGGGCGTGTACACCGTCTGGATCAGGCGGTTCGACTGGCCCCTGCGGATGAGCACGCCCCGGCCGGGCGGCTGCTGGGAGGCGTACACGCCCGGGAACAGCTGCCCCTCGCTGCGGTCGCCCGCCATGAGGATCGCCGACGCCCCCGACTCGCGCAGCCCCTGCACCAGCGGCTCGTACATGCCGCGCGAGGCGCCCGCGACACGGCGCGTCAGCACGAAGTGCAGGCCGATGTCGACGGCCGAGGGGATGTACGGCAGGAACGGCGCGAGCGGCGCCTGCCCGGCCGTCGTCAGCACGTCGTAGTCGTCGACGAGGACCACGATCCGCGGACCGCTGCCCCAGCTGCCCGGCTCCAGGTCCTCCAGGGCGGCGCTCTCGTCCGGCAGCCGCTTCTCCAGCTCGGTGGCGATACCGGCGGCGAGACCACCGCACAGCTTGGCGTTGTACGCGTACCCGCCGAGGTACTCCTCGGGCACGACGCCCCGCAGCCCCCGGCGCGGGTCCATCACGGCGAGGACCAGCTCGTCCTCCCCGTACCGCTCGACGAGCCGGGCGGCGATGGTCTTGAGCAGGTTCGTCTTGCCGCACTCGCTGTCGCCCATGACCAGCAGGTGCTGGTCGTGCGCGAACAGGTCGAGCAGTACGGGCGCGAGCGCCGTCTGGTCCAGGCCGACCGGCACCCGCTTCGGCTCGGCGACCGGGCCCGGCAGCAGGTGCGGCTCCAGGACGTGCGGCAGCACCCGCACCGGCTGGGCGACCTCGCCGCTCCAGGCGGCGCGGACCTGCCGGGCGGTGCGCTCCAGGACGGTGCCCAGGTCGGTGTTGTCGGACAGTCCGTCCGTACGGGGCAGGGCGGCCTGCGCGAACAGCTTCCCGTCGGTGAGGACGCGGCCCGGTTCGTCGGGCGACAGCGTCTCGGCGAGCTTGCGGTCGATGCTGGTCTCGGTGGCGTCGTTGAGGCGCAGCTCGACGCGGGTGCCGAAGTACGACTGGGTCGCGATGCGGACGTCGTTCCAGCGGAGCATGCCGGCGACGACGTGGATGCCGTACCCGCCGCCCCGCTTGAGGATGTCGACGACGGCGTCGTCCAGCTCGTCGAAGTCGTCGCGCAGGGCTCCGAAGCCGTCGATGACCAGGACGATCTCGGCCGAGGAGAGCTGCGGCAGCCGGCCCGCCGCGTGGAGGGTGCGCAACTGCTCGACGGAGTCGATGTTGTGCTCGCGGAAGAGGTCCTCGCGGGCGGTCAGCATGTTCCGTACCTCTTCGACGGTACGGGCTGCGCGCTCGCGGTCGGCGCGGCTCGCTACGCCGCCGACGTGCGGCAGGCCAGACAGGGCCTGGAGGCCGCCGCCGACCAGGTCGAGGCCGTAGACGCCGACCTCCCGCGGGGTGTGCGTCAGGGCGAGCGACAGTACCAGCGTGCGCAGCAGGGTGGTCTTGCCGGACTGGGGGCCGCCGATGACGGCGGCGTGGCCGCCCGCCACGGTGAGGTCCAGGTACCACTTGCCCTGCCACTGTCTGGTCGGGTCGTCCAGCAGGCCCAGCGGCACCTGGAGCGGACCGCGCCGCGCGGACAGCTGCATGCCGCGCGGGCCGGCCTGGAGCGGGCCGGCGACCTGGTCGAGGGCGACCGCGCCGGGCAGCGGCGGCAGCCAGATGCGGCGCACCGGATCGGTGGAGGCGTTCTCCAGCTGCTCGACCATGACGCCCAGTTCGGTCGGCCCGGTCTCGCGGCGCCGTACCGTGCTCTCCTTGGGGCCGCTCTCCTCCGAGGCGCCGAGGGTGTTGTACGCCTCGTACTCCAGGGCGAGCGGTCCGGTGTCCTCGTCCTCGGCGCGCCGTACCGGGCCGCGGTAGGCGCCGGAGACGTAACTCGCCTTGAACCGCTCGTAGTGGCTGGTGTCGACCTTCAGGTAGCCGAAGCCGGGCAGCGGCGGCAGGTGGAAGGCGTCGGTGGTGTCGAGCACCGTGCGGGACTCGTCGGCGGAGAAGGTGCGCAGGCCCAGCCGGTACGACAGGTAGGTGTCCAGGCCCTTGAGCCGGCCGCCCTCGATGCGCTGGCTGGACAGCAGCAGGTGCACGCCGATCGAGCGGCCGATACGGCCGATGGACAGGAACAGGTCGATGAAGTCCGGCTTGGCGGTGAGGAGTTCACCGAACTCGTCGATGACGATGAACAGGTGCGGCAGCGGGTCCAGATCGGGCCGCTTCTCGGCGCGCAGCGCCGCGTAGTCGCCGATGTCGGCGACGTTGCCTGCCTCCTTGAGGACCCGCTGGCGGCGCTTGACCTCACCGGCGAGGGAGGCGTGGACGCGCTCGACGAGACCGGCCTGGTTCTCCAGGTTGGTGATGACACCGGCGACGTGCGGCAGGCCGGCGAACGGGGCGAAGGTCGCGCCGCCCTTGTAGTCGACCAGGACCAGCGCCAGGTCCTCCGGCGGGTGGGTGGCCACCAGCGCCAGGACCAGGGTGCGCAGGAGCTCCGACTTTCCGGAGCCGGTGGCGCCGACGCACAGTCCGTGCGGGCCCATGCCCAGCTCGGAGGACTCCTTCAGGTCCAGCAGCACCGGCTCGCGGGAGTCGCTGACACCGATCGGTACGCGGAGGAAGGCGCGCTCACCGCGCGGCGCCCACAGCGTCGCCAGGTCCAGCCGCGCCACGTCGTCGATGCCGAGCAGGTCGGCGAAGTCGACCGCCCCGGACAGCGGCGCGTCGGCCATCGACTCGGCGGACAGCCGCAGCGGCGCCAGCATCCGGGCGAAGCCCTCGGCGAACGGAACGGACACCTCGTCGACCGTGCCGTGCGCGCCGATCGGCTCCTCCTCGCGGAGGTCCTCGATGACCACCTGGTCGCCGTCGACGGTGATCCGCACGCCCACGTGGCCCGGCTCCTGGACGCGCTGCTCCAGCAGGTGCAGCACGGTCACGCCCATCTCCCGCAGGCCCACCGCGTCGTCGGGGCGCGGCAGGTCGACGGCGTCCTCGCCGTGCCCGTCGGTGACGACGAGCAGGCGGGACGACATGGACAGGGCGTCCTTGCCGGACAGGCCGCGGCGCACCTCGGCCGCGTAGGAGGCGCGGCGGCGCAGCTCGGGGCCGAGCTGCCGGGCGAGCTGCGGCGCCGAGGGGGCGATGCGGCGGGCGGCGACCGGGCCGTCGAACTGGTCGGTGTCCAGCAGGTGGGGCATCCACTTGGCCCACTCCCAGTCGGCCAGCCGCTCCCCGGGTACCGCGAGCGCGATCGCCACGTCGTCGGGGGCGTGCAGGGCGGCGGCCTGGACGAGCAGGGCGCGCGCGACCCGCAGGCAGTCCTCGCGCGGGCCGACGACGCTGATGTTGCCGACCCGGTCGAGCGGGACGGTCAGCGGGAGTTCGGTGCCGGTGCGGAAGCGGTCCATCAGCGCCGACGCCTCGTTGAGCATGAACCGGTCGGGCGGGGTGAGGACCGAGGAGCCCTGGTCGGCGATCCGCAGGTCGCGCACCGGCATCTCGCCGGTGCCCACCCGTACGCGCAGGAAGTCGGCGTCGAGCCGGCGGCGCTCCCACAGCCGGGCGGGGTCGCGGACGATGTCGTACAGCGCGTGCGGCGGCGGGTTGAGCACGTCGGCACGCTCCCGCCGTGCGCGCTCCTCGGCGGACAGCTCCTCGCGCAGGTCCTCCAGGTACGCGAGGTACGCCTCGCGCTGGGTGCGACGGGTGCGCTGGGCCTTGCCGCGCTGCGAGAAGACCAGCACGAGCGAGCCGATGATGGTGATGACGAGGATCAGCGCGCCGAGCGCGGCGAACTGGCTGTTGCGGACGACCGTCATCATCACGACGGACGACATGACACCGGCCACGGGCAGCAGCGACATCGCGACGTTGCCGCCCTTGCCCTCCGGGAGGTTGGGCGGGGCCTCGATGGTGCGCGCCTCGGAGGCGGCGGGCGGCCGCGTCGTCCTGGCGGGGCGGTGTATCAGTCGGGTGCTCACGGTCCGCTCCCCCTCAGTGGCGCTTCTGGGACAGCTGGAAGACGTCCGCCGCCAGCCGGGTGGCGGCCTGCCGGGTGGGGTGGGCGAGCAGCTCGGTGCGGATCGGGCCGCCGGCCGCCAGGTGCCGGTCGTAGGGCAGGACCTGGACACTCGCGCCGGTGGCGGCGAGCTTGCGGGTGGCCTCGTCGAGGTCGAGCCCGGCGTGCGGCACGAGTTCGGTGAGCACGACGACGGTGCCGGCGATGATGTGACGCGGCAGGCCCTGCATCCACTGGAGCACCGCGTGGGTGCTGGCGATGCCCTCCAGCGTGGCGGGGGTCGTCAGGACGCGGGCCTGGGCGGCGGACAGCGCGACGCGGGCGACCTCGGCGGGCAGGGTCTCGCAGTCGACGACGGTCACGCCGAAGTAGCGGCGCAGCGCGACCATGACCCGCTCGTACGCCCGGGTGTCCAGCATGGCGCCGATCCGGCCCTGACTGCCGGGCAGCAGCCAGGCGTTGTCGGGCAGCTGCACGAGGTAGCCGGTGACGTCGAGCAGCGACATCTGCGGCTCGACGATGCCGGCGACGTCGCCGGTGGTCCACCGCAGTGTCTCGGCACCGAGCCGGATCGGCAGCGACCCGAGCGCGGGGTCGGCCTCGACCAGGAGGACGGGGTCCTGCCGGTAGTGCGCGTACGTGAGGCCCAGCAGCGCGGCGACGGTCGTCTTGCCCGCGCCCCCGCGGATGGACGTGACGGCGATCTGCCGCCCGGTCGTCACCGGCTGCTGGAGCGTGTCGGCGGTACGGGTCGTCTCGGCGACCTCCCGGGCGGCGGACGACGAAACCGTACGGCGTACGGCGCGGACGGCGCGCGCGGTGAACGGCTCGCCCCGGCGCGGCTTCCGCCCGGCGGCGGCGAGGTCCTTGTCGACGACGGGGCGTGAGCCGGGGGTGGCCGGGCCGTGGGGGTAGGGCGCCGGGGACGGTGCGGAGACGGCCGGTGCGGCGGAGGGGGGTGCTGCGGAGGGCGGCACGGCGTGCGGTACCGCGGCGGCCGGTGCGGCGTGCGGTGCGGTGTCGCCCTGCCGGCCGGCGGCCTGCCGCGCCCGGGCCGCCTCGGCCGCTTGGGCCAGCTGCTCCTGTGCGTGCGGGCCGGGGGCGGGCGCGGCGTGCGGGGGATGGGGCGCGGGGGCGGCGTGCGGTGTGTGCGGCTGCGGGGGCTGCTGCGCAGGGACGTGCCCGGCCGCCTGTGCGGGCGGTATGGGGGCGGGTGCGGCGGGCTGCCCGTCGGCGTGCGGCGACCGGCCGCGGGCCAGGAGCGGCGCCGGGGCGCCCCCCTGCGGGCCGTCCGGGAGCGGAGGCCGCGGGGCGGGCGCGGCG
>NZ_BAAASR010000012.1:0-16720 GCF_039532985.1 Streptomyces gobitricini
CGGCTCCGCGCCGCGCCGACGCGGCACCCGCCCGCCTCCGACCCGTCCGCGGCAGGGCGCCGCGCCGGGGCGGGGCGCCGGCTCTGGGCACCGCGCCGGGGCGGTGAGCGTCACTGCCAGCGGCTGACCTCGACGTTCTCCAGGACACCGAGCGCGTCCGGTACGAGGATCGCCGCCGAGTAGTACGCGGTGACCAGGTACGAGATGATCGCCTGCTCGTCGATGCCCATGAAGCGGACCGACAGGCTCGGCTCGATCTCGTCGGGGATGCCGGTCTGGTGGAGGCCGATGACGCCCTGGTCCGCCTCGCCCGTACGCATGCAGAGGATGGAGGTCGTACGGGTCTCGGAGATGGGGATCTTGTTGCACGGGAAGATCGGCACGCCGCGCCACGCGGGGATCTGGTGGCCCGCCACGTCCACCGTGTCGGGCACCAGGCCGCGCCTGTTGCACTCACGGCCGAACGCGGCGATGGCCCGCGGGTGCGCGAGGAACAGCTTGTTGCCGCGGCGGCGGGAGAGCAGCTCGTCCATGTCGTCCGGAGTGGGCACACCGTCGTGCGGCTGGAGCCGCTGGCCGTAGTCGCAGTTGGAGAGGAGGCCGAACTCCCGGTTGTTGATGAGCTCGTGCTCCTGGCGTTCGCGCAACGCCTCGACGGTGAGCCGCAGCTGCTGCTCGGTCTGGTTCATCGGCTGGTTGTAGAGGTCGGCGACGCGGCTGTGGACCTTCAGCACGGTCTGGGCGACGCTCAGTTCGTACTCGCGCGGGGAGGCCTCGTAGTCGACGTAGGTATGCGGGACGACCGCCTCGCCGACGTGACCGGCCGACAGGTCGATGGCCTTCTCGCCGTACCGGTTGGTGCGCTGGTGCGGCAGGGACGCCAGCGCGGCCAGGTGCCCGGCCAGCGACTCGGCGCGCTCGGCCAGGTTCGTCACGTCGGCGCGGGTGAGCTCCAGCACGGTGCACGCGGTCGCCGCGCGGGCCGTCCAGTCCCAGGTGGCGTCCCGGTCGGCCAGGCACCCGTCGCCGAAGTACGCGCCGTCCGCCAGCACCCCGAGGACCGCCTCGTCGCCGTACGGGCCGGTGCCGACCTGCTCCACCCGGCCGTGCGCCAGCAGGAACACCCGGTCGGTCTGCGCGCCCGCCTCGGCGATCACCTCACCCGCCGCGAACTCCCGCTGCGTGCACCGCTGGGCCAGCTCCGTGAGCGCCGCGTCGTCCTCGTACGAGCGCAGCACCGGCAGCTCCCGCAGCTCGTTCGGGATCACCGCGACCCGCTCGCCGGTCTGCACGAACGTCACACGGCCATCGCCCACCGAGTAGCTGAGCCGCCGGTTCACCCGGTAGGTACCACCCTGCACCTGCACCCACGGAAGCATCCGCAGCAGCCACCGGGAGGTGATCTCCTGCATCTGCGGAACCGACTTGGTGGTGGTCGCCAGGTTCCGCGCGGCGGCGGTACCGAGACTCTGCTGCGGTGCCCCCTGCTCGGAGCGGATTTCCTCGCCAACCGAACCAACCGACATGAACATCCCTCTCGATCACGATCTGACCTTCGGAGGAAAAGCCTTTCAGCACACTCCGTGTCAGCACCATTACACAAACGAGCGAGACTGGATCTTCACCCACTGGGCATGACATGCGTTTCCCCCTTCCTCCCCCGCCCCGGGCGTGACTGTCCGGATCGGCTCGCACGGCATACGAACGCCGAGTCCGTCACGTACCGCGTACGTATTCCACGGGTAGAACCGGCACAGGAACGAACCCGAAGGAGGCGGCATGGCTCGACCCATGTCCGCGAACGGCTTGCTCGACGCGTTGCGCGACGAAGGCCTCACCGTCGTCGAGGTCGGCGACTGGCGCACCCACAATCGCAACCACAAGGGCCCGTGGGGGCCGGTGCACGGAGTGATGATCCACCACACCGCCACCGAGGGCGGGGACCACACCGTCCGCCTCTGCCGGGACGGCCGCCCGGGCCTGCCCGGTCCGCTCTGCCACGGTGTCATCACCAAGGACGGCCGAGTCCACCTGGTCGGCCACGGCCGCGCCAACCACGCCGGCCCGGGCGACCGCGACGTCCTGCGCGCCGTGATCGCCGAGAAGGCGCTGCCGCCCGACAACCAGACGAACGTCGACGGCAACACCCACTTCTACGGATTCGAGTGCGAGAACCTCGGCAACGGGAAGGACCCGTGGCCGGAGGCGCAGCTGCTGGCCATCGAGAAGGCGGCGGCCGCGATCTGCCGCCGGCACGGCTGGACCGCCCGCTCGGTCATCGGCCACCTGGAGTGGCAACCGGGCAAGGTGGACCCGCGCGGGTTCTCGATGAAGACGATGCGGGCACGCGTCGCGGAGCGGCTGAAGTGACAATGGCCTGGTGAACGCGCTCGGCCTGTCCTCCCTCGACCCGCTCCTCCCCTCCCCACTGGAGCCGGTCGAGGACGAGCGCTTCACCCGGCACGGCGTACGGCTGTCGCTCAAGCGCGACGACCTGATCCACCCGGACCTGCCGGGCAACAAGTGGCGCAAACTCGCGCCCAACCTGGCCGCCGCGGCCGGACGCCCGGTCCTCACCTTCGGCGGCGCCTACTCCAACCACCTCCGCGCCACGGCTGCCGCCGGACGCCTGCTGGGCTTCCCCACGGTCGGAGTCGTACGCGGAGACGAACTCGCCGGACGCCCCCTGAACCCGTCGCTCGCCCGGTGCGCGGCGGACGGGATGCGGCTGCTGTTCGTGGACCGCGCGACGTACCGCGCCAAGGACGACCCCGAGGTCCGGGCGCGCCTGCTGCGCGAGGCGCCGCCGGACTGCCGCGTCGTGCCCGAGGGCGGGAGCAACGCCCTCGCGGTGCGCGGCTGCGCGGAGCTGGGGCGTGAGCTGCGCGCCCACGGCGTGGACGTGGCGGCGGTCGCCTGCGGGACGGGCGGCACGCTCGCGGGCCTGGCGGCCGGACTCGGCGACGACCGCCGGGCGGTGGGCGTACCGGTCCTCAGGGGCGGGTTCCTGGGCGGGGAGATACGGGCGCTCCAGGAGGCGGCGTTCGGCGGGCCCGCCGGCGACTGGAGCCTCGACGAGCGGTTCCACTTCGGCGGTTACGCCCGTACCGCGCCGGCTCTGGAGAAGTTCGCCGCCGACTTCGAGGAGCGGCACGGACTCGCCATCGAGCGCATATATGTCGCCAAAATGCTGTACGGGCTCGTCACCCTGGCCGAGGAGGGCGCCTTCCCGCCCGGGACGGCCCTCGCCGCGGTGATCACCGGCCGCCCGGACCGAGGTCAGTCGTCGGTGGCCTCCCGGTAGGCGGCCGCCTCCTCCAGATCCAGCCGGCGCAGCAGGGTCCGCATCATCTCGTCGTCGATGCGGCGCTCGTCCCGGAGCCGGACGAACACCTCGCGCTCCGATTCGATCATCGCCCGGGCGAGCCTGCGGTAGGTGTCGTCCGCCGACTCGCCGGTGACCGGGTTCACCGCGCCGAGCCGCTCCCAGACGGCGTTGCGCCGGCGCTCCAGGACCGTGCGCAGCCGGTCGGCGAGCGGTCCGGGCAGGGCGTTGCGCTCGTCGGCGAGGAGCTCCTCCAGCCGCCGCTCGGCGGCCCGCGACGCCTCGCTCTGCGCCTGTGCCTCGGCCAGCGTCTCGGCCCGGGTGTCCCGGCCGGGGACCTTCAGCGCCCGGATCAGCGGCGGCAGGGTGAGCCCCTGCACCACCAGGGTGCCGATCACCGTGGTGAACGTCAGGAACAGGACCAGGTTCCGTGCCGGGAACGACTCCCCCGCGCTGGTGACCGGGATGGAGAAGGCGATCGCCAGCGACACCACACCCCGCATGCCCGCCCACCCGACGATCACGGGCGAGGCGAGGCTTACGCCCGGCTCCCGCTCCCTGACCCGGCGCGACAGGACCCGCGGCAGGTAGGTGGCCGGGAAGACCCAGACGAACCGGACGACGACGACCGCGACGAACACACCGGCCCCGTACAGGACGGCCTCGCCGGTCCCGTACGTACCGAGCTCCCGCACCACATGGGGCAGCTGGAGCCCGATGAGGGCGAAGACGGAGGTCTCCAGGAGGAAGGCGACCATCTTCCACACGGCCTCCTCCTGGAGGCGGGTGGCGAAGTCGACCTGCCAGGAGTGGTGCCCCAGGTACAGGGCCACCACGACGACCGCGAGGACGCCGGAGGCGTGCACGTGCTCGGCGGCCGCGTAGGCGACGAACGGGATCAGCAGCGACAGGGTGTTCTGCAGCAGCGGCTCGCGCAGGGACCGGCGCAGCCAGTGGATCGGCACCATCAGCACCAGCCCGACACCGGCCCCGCCGAGCGCCGCGACCGCGAACTCGGCGATGCCGCCGGCCCAGCCGATCCCCTCGCCGACCGCCGCGGCGAGCGCCACCTTGTACGCGGTGATCGCGGTCGCGTCGTTCACCAGCGACTCGCCCTGCAGGATGGTGGTGATCCGGCCCGGCAGCCCCAGCCGCCGGGCGATGGCGGTGGCGGCCACCGCGTCCGGCGGCGCGATCACCGCGCCCAGCACCAGGGCGGCGGTCAGCGGGAGGCCCGGCACCATCAGGTGGGCGAGGTACCCGACGGCCAGTGTCGCGAAGAGCACATAGCCCACCGACAGCAGGGCGACCGGCCGCAGATTGGCCCGCAGGTCCAGGTAGGAGGAGTCCAGCGCGGCCGTGTGCAGCAGCGGCGGCAGCACCAGGGGCAGCACGATGTGCGGGTCCAGGGTGTAGTCCGGCACTCCCGGTACGTAGGAGGCGGCCAGCCCGGCCGCCACCAGGAGCAGCGGTGCCGGCACCGGCGTCCTGCGGGCCGCCCCCGCGATCGCGGCACTCACCGCCACCAGCGCCACCAATGACAGTGCGTCCATCGTCTCCCCACTCCCGGGTGGAACGGACGCCGGGCTTCCGCCACCGATGCCGCCACCGACCGCACCACCGGGCCCCGCCCCGGTGCACCACCGCGGGGGACCTCGTAACCTGGCCATCATGCGCGAGTGTCCGCACGTGGCCGAACTGCCACGTCCCGAGCCCGCCCCGCTGTCGGAGACCTGTCCGGAGTGCGCGGCGGACGGAACGCATCCCGTGCAGCTGCGGCTGTGCCTGCTGTGCGGGCGCGTCGGCTGCTGCGACTCGTCGCCGGGGCAGCACGCCACCAAGCACTTCAAGGACACCGGGCACCCGGTGATGCGGACCTTCGAACCCGGGGAGAAGTGGCGTTGGTGCTTTGTCGACGGTTCGATCGTGTGACGTCTGGGTACGTCAACCCTCCGCCGGTTTCTCGCGATTGGACCCCGCAGACCTCTAGCCACTGAGCGTACCCATGTGCTTACCATGAGTGACGGGCGTCGGGCCGGGGGTCCCGGCGACACGGCACCATGGATCGCGATAGCGTCACGGCGGACTACGCATACCTGCGTACCGCACGGTTCCGCGGAGGATCTGCCCTCCCGGAGCCCCGAAAGAGCTTGTGCCACCTTGGAGGTGAGGGTGTCCCAGATCGCAGGCGAGCCCGGGACCCAGGACTTCGTGGAAGTCCGGCTGCCCGCTGCGGGTGCCTACCTGTCCGTGCTGCGTACGGCCACGGCCGGCTTGGCGGCGCGTTTGGACTTCACCCTCGACGAGATCGAGGACTTGCGCATCGCGGTCGACGAGGCGTGCGCGATCCTGCTCCAGCAAGCGGTGCCCGGCTCGGTCCTGAGCTGCGTGTTCCGCCTCATCGACGACTCCTTGGACGTCACGGTCTCGGCGCCCACGACCGACGGCAGGGCGCCGGAGCGGGACACGTTCGCCTGGACGGTGCTCTCGGCGCTGGCCGGCAAGGTCGACTCGTCCGTCGCCGACGACCGGACGGTCTCCATCAGCCTGTACAAACAGCGCGGCGCGGGACCCGGGCCGGCGTGAGGAACGGGGACGGTCCGGTGCGAGACGAGGAGCGCGGCCCACGGGCATTGAGCTCGATCCCGGAACAGCAGGCGCGGCCGCACCCGGTGGACGGTCTTTTGGATGAGCGGGCGGACCGGATGAACGAGCATCAGCACAACCACCACGATCCGAACGACCGCAGTGGCGCGAAGGCACTCTTCATCGAACTGCGCGCACTGCCCGACGGCTCGCCGGAGCGGGCCGAGCTGCGCAACCGGCTCGTGCGGATGCACCTTCCGCTGGTCGAGCACCTCGCGCGCCGTTTCCGCAACCGGGGGGAGCCGCTCGACGACCTGACGCAGGTCGCCACCATCGGGCTGATCAAGTCCGTCGACCGTTTCGACCCCGACCGGGGCGTGGAGTTCTCCACGTACGCCACTCCCACGGTCGTCGGCGAGATCAAGCGCCATTTCCGCGACAAGGGCTGGGCGGTGCGGGTGCCCCGCCGCCTCCAGGAGCTGCGCCTCTCCCTGACCACGGCCACCGCCGAGCTCTCCCAGCTGCACGGCCGCTCCCCGACCGTGCACGAGCTCGCCGAGCGCCTCGGTATCTCGGAGGAGGAGGTCCTGGAGGGCCTGGAGTCGGCGAACGCGTACTCCACGCTGTCCCTGGACGTCCCGGACACGGACGACGAGTCACCGGCGGTCGCCGACACCCTCGGCGCGGAGGACGAGGCGCTGGAGGGCGTCGAGTACCGCGAGTCCCTCAAGCCGCTGCTGGAGGACCTGCCGCCGCGCGAGAAGCGCATCCTGCTCCTGCGCTTCTTCGGCAACATGACCCAGTCGCAGATCGCGCAGGAGGTCGGCATCTCGCAGATGCACGTCTCGCGCCTCCTCGCCCGCACACTGGCGCAGCTGCGCGAGAAGCTCCTGGTCGAGGAGTAGCACCGGGCCACGCCCGCACCGGCCCGCGCACGCCTCCGCCCCGGTCCCGCTCCGATCCCCGCCCGTCCCGGCCCCGTCCGCCACGTGGCGGCGCGGCCACGTGGCGGCTGCGGCGGGCCGGGCAGCTAGGCGCGGGGCCTGATGCCCAGCGCCCTCGTCGTGGCGGGGTGCACCAGAAGCACCAGCCCGGTCACGGCGGCGGCCGCCAGGGCGATCCCGGCCGGGATGGCCGCGCTCGACGCCTGGAGGAGGGTCCAGGCCACCGGCAGGGCCATCAGCTGCGTGACGATCGCGGGGCCCCGGCTCCAGCTGCGGCACAGCAGCAGTCCGCGCGCGGCCAGCAGCGGGAGCACCCCGAGCGCGACCAGTGTGGCGCCGCCCGTCAGCGCCTGCGTCAGGTCGTCGGGCCGGCCCGTGATACCCGTCACCAGCAGGTAGACGCCGCCCGCGAACAGGGCGAGCGCCTCCAGCCCGGCCACCGCCGCGGCGGCGGTCACCCGGGCGGGACGCGGGGCGGAAGGGGAGGGGGCGGCGGGTGTCTGCTCCGTACTGCTCACCCTCGCAGGGTAACCGCCGGGCGGCCGGCGGACGTGTCCAGCCCGTGGACAGCGGTGGGGAGCCACTGGGCCCTGTACCGCGCGGTAGGTAACCTGGCGGGCATGCGCGCACTCCTCGTGGTCAATCCGGCAGCCACCACCACCAGTGCCCGCACCCGTGATGTGCTGATCCACGCGCTGGCCAGCGAGATGAAGCTGGAGGCCGTCACGACCGAGTACCGGGGCCACGCCCGCGACCTCGCACGCCGGGCCGCCGACTCCGAGGACGTCGAGCTCGTCGTGGCCCTCGGGGGTGACGGCACCGTCAACGAGGTCGTCAACGGTCTGCTGCACCGCGGCCCCGACCCCGACCGGCTCCCGCACCTCGCGGTCGTGCCCGGCGGGTCCACCAACGTCTTCGCCCGCGCGCTGGGCCTGCCCAACGACGCCGTGGAGGCGACGGGCGCACTGCTGGACGCGCTGCGCGAGAACCGGGACCGGACGGTCGGCCTCGGCCTCGCGGCGGGCACCCCCGGCACCGAGGACGAGTCGGTTCCGGCCAGGTGGTTCACGTTCTGTGCCGGTTTCGGGTTCGACGCGGGAGTGATCGGCCGAGTCGAACAGCAGCGCGAGCGCGGTAAGAGATCGACGCACGCGCTCTACATCCGGCAGGCCCTCCGCCAGTTCCTGGACGAGCCGCGCCGGGGCCGCGGGGCGATCACACTGGAGCGCCCGGGTCACGACCCCGTCCACGATCTTTCGCTCTCCATAGTCTGCAACACCGCACCGTGGACCTACCTGGGCAATCGCCCCGTGTACGCGTCACCGGGGGCGTCCTTCGACACCGCGCTCGACGTGCTGGCGCTCAGCCGGCTGTCGACCGCCTCGGTGGCCCGCGCCGCGACCCAGTTGCTGACCTCGAGCCCGGAGCGCGGCCCGCACGGCAAGCACGCCACCTCCCTGCACGACCTGACCGACTTCGCCTTGCATTCGAAGGTCCCGCTGCCCTTCCAGATGGACGGAGACCACCTCGGTCTGCGCAGCAGCGTGACGTTCACAGGCGTTCGTCGTGCACTGCGTGTGATTGTGTGAGCGGAAGGGCCGTTGGTCCTTTATCTCGAACGTATGGGCCAGGGTCCACCCCATAGAAGTACGGCTGTGACCTAGCCGACACCGAGGAATCAAAAAAAACTTTCCAGAAGGGGTTGTATCCGCAGCCGAGGTTTGCGAATCTCTACATGGCGATCGGGACGGCCCGCAAGACCGGCCTCCAGCGAAAGCCAGAACCCCTCCTCAAATCCAGGACCACACCAGTTCATCTGGCGTTCGGCCCTTCACTTGTTGAGGGATTCGTGAAAGCGTTCACATTCACAAGCACCGTGCATGCAACACCAAGGAGAGGTAGCAGCCATGGACTGGCGTCACAACGCCGTTTGTCGTGAGGAAGACCCCGAGCTGTTCTTCCCCATCGGCAACACCGGTCCTGCGCTGCTGCAGATCGAGGAAGCCAAGGCTGTCTGCCGACGCTGCCCCGTCATGGAGCAGTGCCTGCAGTGGGCGCTCGAGTCCGGCCAGGACTCCGGCGTCTGGGGTGGCCTCAGCGAGGACGAGCGTCGCGCCATGAAGCGCCGCGCCGCCCGCAACCGGGCGCGTAACGCCAGCGCCTGAGCGACGCCACCGCTACGAGCCTGAGTCAGGCGGCGCGTACAGCGAGTACGCACTGACCCGCCTCCCGAGCCGCAGCGCGCAGCAGTAACCCAAAGCGTTCGAGCCCCGGACCGTCTCCCACGGTCCGGGGCTCGCTGCTGTTCCGAGGGCGGGGGCGCGGTTACTTCTGGGCCCGTACGGGGACGTCGAGCACCACGCGCGTGCCGCGCTCCGGGGCGGGCTGCATGTCGAACGTGCCACCCAACTCCCCCTCGACCAGCGTCCGTACGATCTGCAGACCGAGGTTGCCGGCCCGCTGGGGGTCGAAGCCCTCGGGCAGCCCGCGGCCGTCGTCCTGGACGGTGATCAGCAGCCGGGCGCCTTCGGCCCGCGTGTCGCCGCGCACCGCCGAGACCTCGACCGTGCCCTGTTCGGCGGGGCCGAAGGCGTGCTCGAGGGCGTTCTGGAGAATTTCGGTGAGCACCATCGACAGCGGGGTGGCGACCTCCGCGTCGAGGATGCCGAAGCGGCCGTTGCGGCGGCAGGTGACCTTGCCCGGCGAGATCTCGGCGACCATCGAGATCACCCGGTCGGCGATCTCGTCGAACTCGACGCGCTCGTCCAGGTTCTGCGAGAGCGTCTCGTGCACGATGGCGATGGAGCCGACGCGGCGCACCGCCTCGTTGAGCGCCTCACGGCCGCGGTCGGAGTCCATCCGGCGGGCCTGGAGGCGCAGGAGCGCGGCGACGGTCTGGAGGTTGTTCTTCACCCGGTGGTGGATCTCCCGGATGGTGGCGTCCTTGGTGATCAACTCGCGCTCGCGTCGCCGCAGTTCGGTGACGTCCCGGAGCAGGACCAGGGAACCGATCCGGGTGCCCTTGGGTTTGAGCGGGATCGCGCGGAGCTGGATGACGCCGCCGTTGCCCTCGACCTCCGCCTCGCGCGGCGCGTATCCGCTGGCCAGCTTGACCAGGGCCTCGTCCACGGGGCCCCGGGAGGGGGCGAGTTCGGCGGTGATCTGCCCGAGGTGCTGGCCGACCAGGTCCGCGGCGAGGCCGAGGCGGTGGTAAGCGGAGAGGGCGTTGGGGGAGGCGTACTGGACGACGCCGTCCGCGTCGAGGCGGATCAGTCCGTCACCGGCGCGCGGCGAGGCGTCCATGTCGACTTGTTGACCGGGGAAGGGGAAGGCGCCGGCCGCGATCATCTGGGCCAGGTCGGAGGCGGACTGGAGGTACGTCAGCTCCAGCCGGCTGGGCGTACGGACGGTGAGCAGGTTCGTGTTGCGGGCGATCACTCCCAGTACGCGGCCCTCCCGGCGTACGGGGATGGATTCGACGCGCACCGGCACCTCCTCGCGCCACTCCGGGTCGCCCTCGCGCACGATCCGGCCCTCGTCGAGCGCGGCGTCGAGCAGCGGGCGGCGGCCCCGCGGCACGAGGTGGCCGACCATGTCGTCCTGGTAGGAGGTCGGGCCGGTGTTGGGCCGCATCTGGGCGACGGAGACATAACGCGTGCCGTCCAGGGTGGGGACCCACAGGACCAGGTCGGCGAAGGAGAGGTCGGAGAGCAGTTGCCACTCCGAGACCAGCAGGTGGAGCCACTCGAGGTCGGACTCGCTCAGAGCGGTGTGCTGGCGTACGAGGTCGTTCATGGAGGGCACAGGTGCGAGCGTACCCGCGCACACGCACCTGGTGTTCTGCCGGTGGGTGAGGGAGTATGGGTGATGGATTATCGATCGCACACCGATGGACAGACCAGATTGGTCTAGTCCACAATGCCACAAGTGAAGCCTCCGCCCTCCCCGCACAGGAGGGTGGATCGAGGTACCCGGCGCTCTCTGCCCTGACTGCGCCTGGTCCTCCCCACGGCCGCGGGACCGCACACCCGACGGCCGGGCAGCTCCGGGCTGCGGTGCCGGACGGGTTGAGGGTCCCGTCCTGGCGCCGCGGCCCGCGGGTTTTCCAGCGGCGTCCCCGCCGGCGCCAGGCCCCGCGCTCGGTGCCCCGCGCCCGCCCCGCCGGCCCGGCGCCCCCACCCCCGCTCCTCCCGTGGACGCGCCCCTGGAGCATGCCCCGGCATGCCCCGGCCGTACGGCTCTGCCGAAGCGGGGCGATCGCGCCGGCGTACGCCCGGGTGTCGGCGGCGCGCACGCGAGCCCGGCCCCCGCGCCCCTGGGGCGGACGGGCGAACCGGGAGGCTCAGCGGGTCTCGGTGACCTTGGCGAGGGCGCGCGGGGCGTCGGGGTCCTGGCCCCGGGCGATGGTGACCTCATGGGCGAGCACCTGCAGCGGCAGGATCTCCAGGATCGGCTGGAGCTCCTCGGGGAGCCCTTCCGTGGGCAGGACGAAACCGGCGGAGGCGGCCTCGACCTGCGGGCGCGGGCCGATGACGACGAGGTCCGCGCCCCGGCCGCGGAGGCGGTCGAGTACCGGCTGGAGCGCGGCACCGCCCTTGCCGTCGGGGACGACCGCGATGACCGGTGAGATGTTGTCGACCATGGCGAGCGGGCCGTGCAGCAGGTCCGCGCCCGAGTAGGCGAGGGCGGGGATGTAGCTGGTCTCCATCAGCTTCAGCGCGGCTTCCTTGGCCGTGGGGTAGCCGTAGCCGCGCGAGGTGATCACCATGCGCTCGGCGAAGCGGTAGCGGCCGGCCAGGGTCCGGACCTCGGGGCGGCGGTCGAGGACCTGGGCCGCCAGGTCCGGGACGGCGCGGGCCGCGGCGCCCCCGCCGTCGCCGCGCAGGCCCTCCACGAACAGGTAGAGGGCGAGCAGCGACGCGGTGTACGTCTTGGTGGCGGGCAGGGCCTTCTCGGGGCCGGCGAGGATGTCGATGTGGTGCTCGGAGACCGCCGCGAGCGGGGAGTCCGCGTTGTTGGTGACGGCGAGCGTGACGGCGCCCGCCTCGCGGGCGGCCCTGGTGGAGGCGACGAGGTCGGGCGAGCCGCCGGACTGGCTGACCGTGATGACGAGGACGTCGGTGAGGTCGGGCTTCGCCCCGTAGGCCGTCGTCGTCGACATGGACGTCAGCCCGCAGGGCAGGCCGAGGCGGATCTCCAGCAGGTACTTGGCGTACAGCGCGGCGTTGTCCGACGTGCCGCGGGCCGTCAGCAGGACGAAGCGGGGGCCGCGGGCGGCGACGGCACGGGCGACGGCACGGATCGCGGGCGCGCCCTGGTCCAGGATCCGGCGCAGCACCGTCGGCTGCTCCGCCGTCTCGCCCGACATGATCCGGCCCGGCTGATCGCTCATGCGCTCCAGTCGAGCACGGGCGCCGCGGAACCCGCCACTCGGAAGGGCCATTCTGCTAGATTGGTCTATACCACATACGTTCTCCGAGATGGGCAGGCCCAGCGTGGAAGTTGTCATCGTCCAGGACGCCAAGGCAGGCGGCGAACTCATCGCCGAGGGCATCGCCGGCCTTCTGCGCCGCAAGCCCGACGCGCTGCTCGGCGTGGCCACCGGTTCCACCCCGCTGCCCGTCTACGAAGCGCTGACCGCCAGGGTCAGGGCGGGTGACGTGGACGTCTCGCGCGCCCGGATCGCCCAGCTGGACGAGTACGTCGGGCTGCCCGCCGGACACCCGGAGTCGTACCGGTCCACCGTGCTGCGCCAGGTCGTCGAGCCGCTGGGGCTCGGCCCCGACGCCTTCATGGGCCCCGACGGCTCGGCCGAGGACGTCCAGGCGGCGTGCGAGGCGTACGACAGGGCGCTGGCCGAGGCGGGCGGGGTGGACCTCCAGATACTCGGGATCGGCACCGACGGGCACATCGGCTTCAACGAGCCGTGCTCCTCGCTCGCCTCCCGCACCCGGATCAAGACGCTGACCGAGCAGACCCGGGTGGACAACGCGCGGTTCTTCGGGGGCGACATCGACCAGGTGCCCCACCACGTGATCACCCAGGGCATCGGCACCATCCTGGAGGCCCGTCACCTGGTCCTCCTCGCCACCGGCGAGGGCAAGGCCGAGGCGGTGGCGCAGACCGTCGAGGGCCCGGTCGCCGCCCTCGTACCCGCCTCCGCGCTCCAGCTGCACCCGCACGCCACGGTGGTCGTCGACGAGGCCGCCGCCTCCAAGCTGAAGCTCGCGGACTACTTCCGCCACACGTACGCCAACAAGCCCTCCTGGCAGGGGCTGTAGACCGCACGCGGAAGCCTGCACGCGAAAGAGGGGGAGGGGGCCGGCGGACCGGCCCCCTCCCCCGCGTCCGGGCTCACGCCCCCGCGACGACCTCCGCCGCCGCGATCCCGCACACCCGCGCCGCCCCGTGCGTCGCGATGTGCAGCGCCCCGCGGGCGGGGGCCTGGTTCACGCCCATCTCGACGACCACCGTGTCGGGGCGGGCCGCCAGCAGCCCGTCCAGCGCGCCCGCCATCCACGGGTGCCGGTGGACGTCCCGGACGACCGCGACGATCCGCCGCTCCCCCGCGTCCCGCAGCACCCGCTCCACGGCCGCGTCGGAGGCGTACGTCCCCGACGTCGTCCCCGGCAGCAGCCGCGCCAGCTCGGGGCCGACGCCCCACGGCGTCTCGTCGCCCACCGCGATGTTGGTGGCCGGGGTGAAGGCGGCGACGTGGGCGGGCGCGGTGAGCGGCTCCCGCGAGCCGGTGAGGCGCAGCGCGCGCCGCGCGGCCACCAGACCGATGCCGGTGCCGGGCGCGGTCCCCTCCTCCGAAGCCGCGCCCGGCACCGCCCCGGCCCCGCCGGCCCGGTGCGCCCGGGTCCAGGACGCGAGAGCGCGCACGCGCGCCGCCGCGTCGGCCAGTCGTTCCTCGGGCAGCTCGCCGGTCCTCACCGCGTCGACCAGGGCGTCGCGCAGTCGCAGGACGATCCCCTCGTCCGCCAGACCGCCGCCGACACAGATGGCGTCGGCGCCCGCCGCCAGCGCGAGGACCGAGCCGCGCTCGATGCCGTACGTCGAGGCGATGGCCCGCATCTCCATGCCGTCGGTGACGATCAGGCCCTCGTAGCCCAGCTCCCGGCGCAGCAGACCGGTGAGGATCCGCGGGCTCAGGGTGGCCGGGCGGTCCGGGTCGAGCGCGGGAAGCAGGATGTGCGCGCTCATCACCGATTTCGCACCCGCCGCGATCGCGGCGCGGAAGGGCACCAGCTCACGGGCGTGGAGGGTGGCGAGGTCCGCGTCGATGCGGGGCATCGCCAGGTGGGAGTCGACGTTGGTGTCGCCGTGGCCGGGGAAGTGCTTGGTGCACGCGGCGACCCCGACGGACTGCAGGCCCTCGATGTACGCGACGGTGTGACGGGCGGCCAGGTGCGGGTCGGCGCCGAATGACCGTACGCCGATGACGGGGTTGGCCGGGTCGGAGTTGACGTCCGCGGAGGGCGCCCAGTTGAAGTCGACGCCGCAGGCGGCAAGCCGGCGCCCGAGCTCCGCGGCCACGGCCCGGGTCAGGCCGGTGTCGTCGACCGTGCCGAGCGCGAGGTTGCCGGGGAAGGAGGAGCCGGTGCGCACCTCCAGGCGCGTGACGTCGCCGCCCTCCTCGTCGATGGCCACGAGGACGTCGTCCCGTTCGGCGCGCAGCCGGGCGGTCAGCGCGTCCAGTTGGCCGGTGGAGGCGATGTTGCGCCCGAACAGGCCGACGGAGGAGAGCCCTTCACCGATGCGCCGCAGCAGCCAGTCGGGTGCCGTGGTGCCGGTGAAGCCCGGCTGGAGGACGGTGAGAGCGTCCCTGACCAGGGTCGGGGACGCGCCGCGTACGAGAGTCGTCATGGGGTGCCGTTATCCCTTCACTGCGCCGGCGGTCATGCCGCCGACGGCCCGGCGCTGGAGGAAGAGGAACACGATGAGGACGGGGAGGGCGAAGAGCGAGGAGGCGGCCATGGTGGCGCCCCAGTCGCTGCCGAAGGCCGTCTGGAACTGCGTCAGCCACAGGGGCAGGGTCTGCGCGGTCTTCTCCTTGTTCAGGATCAGGACCATCGCGAACTCGTTCCAGGCGGTGATGAAGCCGAAGAGCGAGGTCGACATCAGACCGGGCGCGAGCAGCGGGAAGATCACCTTGCGGAAGGCCTGGCCCCGGGTGCAGCCGTCGATCTGGGCGGCCTCCTCCAGCTCCACCGGGACGGCGGCGATGAAGCCGCGCAGGGTCCAGATGGTGAAGGGCAGCACCATGACGAAGTAGATCGCGGTGAGCAGCGGGATGCTGTTCAGCATGTCGCCGTCGCGGGCGATCATGTACATCACGATGACCATGACCTCCCAGGGGGCCATCTGCGCCATCATCACGCCCAGGACCAGGCCCTTGCGGCCGCGGAACCTCATCCGGGCGATGGCGAAGCTGGCGGCCAGGGCGACGATCAGGGCGAGGAGCACCGCGCCGACCGTGACGGTGAGGCTGTTGGCCACGTACGTCCAGAACAGGTCGACGCCGGTGGCGGTCGGGTAGTTCTCGAACGTCGGCGCGAAGAGGAACACCGGGTCCTTGCTGAGGATCTCGGACTGCGGCTTCAGCGACGAGCTGAACATCCAGTAGACCGGGAAGACGAACAGCACGGCCAGGACGAGCGCGGTGAGGTTCTTGACGACCGTCCCGGGACGCAGCGGCTTCCTCCGGCGGAGGACCTGCGGGGCCGGGGCGGGGGTGGTGGCGGTGGCGGTGGTGCTCACTGCTCCTCCTCCTGCTTCAGGATCAGGCGGAAGTAGAAGGACATGGCCGCGATCAGCATCACGATGGTCAGTACGGAGATAGCGGCGGCGACGCCGTAGTGGAACTGCCCCTGGCCCTCGATGTAGGCGAAGACGGGCAGGGTCTCGGAGCCTCGGTCGGGGCCGCCGAGGTTCATGGCGTACACCTGGGCGAAGGCCTTGAAGACCCAGATGATCTCCAGGAACGTGGTGATCAGGAAGAACGGCTTGAGGTTCGGGAAGACCACCGACCAGAACGTCCGCCAGCCGTTCGCGCCGTCCATCCTGGCGGCTTCGTACAGCTCGCTGCCGACCGTGGTGAGACCGGCGTACATGTTGAGCGCGACGAACGGGATCGAGCCCCAGACCACCAGGAGCGTGACGATCACGAGGGTGGACAGACCGCTCTCGAACCAGTTGTGCTGCTCGTAGCCCGAGAAGCCGAGCGTGCGCAGGAGCCAGTTGACGACGCCGAACTGCTCGTCGAAGAGCCACCGGAAGACGGTGACGGAGGCGACGATCGGCATGGCCCAGGCGAGCATCAGCGACAGCGACAGGACCAGGCGCATGTTCTTGCCGAGCCGGTTGAGCAGCAGGCCGATCAGGGTGCCGACCGTCATGATCAGCACGACGTTGGCGGCCGTGAAGACGACGCTGCGGACCACGACGGTCCAGAACTGCGTGTCTCCCAGCAGTTCGGTGTAGTTCTCGACACCGGTCCACTCGGGTTTGCGGGTGATCAGTTCCCGCCGCCCGACCTGCTGGAAGGAGAGGATCACATTGCGGACCAGCGGATAGAGCAGTAGCGCCGCCATGGAGAGGACGGCGGGGCCGATCAGCAGGTAGGGCAGCACCCCGTGGGGCAGGGAGCGTCTGCCGCGAGGAGGCTGGAGGACGTGCTTCGGGCCGGACGGGGGCGGCGGGGTCTTCGGCGTCCCTGCCGCGCTCCCGGGCGCGTCCTGAGGAGCGGCGCTCACCGCTCCCTGGGAGTCCACGGTCATGGTCTTCTTCCTCGCGGTTCTGTGCTGACCGGGTCATGGGCCCGGTGGGGCGACCGGCGCAGGGCGTCGGTCGCGCCACCGGG
>NZ_BAAASR010000013.1:0-19713 GCF_039532985.1 Streptomyces gobitricini
GCGGGCTCGGGCGCGGCGGGCTCGGGCGCGGCGGGCTCGGGCGCGGCGGGCTCGGGCGCGGCGGGCTCCGGGAGCGCCGCGAGCCGGGCGCCGAGCTCATCGATCCGTGCCGTCGCCCTGGCATGGTCGTCGCGCACCCAGGCGAGGTCGTGAGCCAGCCGTTCCGCGTCGGGGGTGCCCTCCTGGACTGCCCCGAGCCGGGCGACCAGCTCCTCTCCGCGCCGCACGGCGTCCGCCTGTGCGCGCCGCATCAGGTCCAGCCGCTCCAGCAGCGCCTCCCGGCCGCCCGGGCGCCGGTCGTACGCGGCGGCCGCGGCGGTGTGCAGCTCCCGTGCGCGTACCGCCTCGGCCCGCACCGCCTCCGCTTCCGGGCCGCGGTCACCACGCGCGGCCGCGAGGTCCTGGAACAGCGCCTGCACCACGTCCCAGGGCGGCACCTGCCCGCCGTCGAGACAGGCCCGCATCCCGTGCGGGTCACGCCGCAGGAAGACGCCGTACCAGCCGCCGCGTTCATCGAGTCGCGCCACCAGATGCGCGAGACACCGCGCGAACGCTCCGACCTGCTCCGGGATGTGATGCATCGTCATATACGCCCCTGCTCACAGCCGACCGGAGTCCTCCGGTCCGGAGGGCATTCGACCTCAGCCGTGTTACAGGGGGGCTACAGGGGTTTTTCGGCCGGGAACCGCACCGCGATCCCCACGTGCGGCCGCTTGCCCAGCCGCACCAGGGTGGCCGGCAGGTCGGCCATCCAGAACTGCCAGCCGTACTTGCGGGCCATCAGCTTGCGTACGCCCTTCACGTCGTCCAGCAGCCGCGCCGTGCCCTCGACGCCGACGGCGCCCTCCGCCACGCGGCCGCGGACGTCACACGCGGTGACGACGACCCGGCTGTCGCGGCGCAGCCGCTTGACCTTCCAGGAGTCCTCCCGCGTCCAGACGTAGAGCTCACCGCCGTCCACCGCGTACCAGACCGGCGTGGCGACTCCCGTGCCGTTCTTGCGGAACGTGGTCAGGCTGACATAACGGCCGTGCCGCAACGCTTCAGGTATCACGTCGGCGAGCCTACGCCCTCGTACCCCGGCCACGCCCCCGGCGATGCGCGGACCGCGCCCCCCTGTGCGGACAACGGGACAGACGCGGACCCGGGGGCCGGTCGGGATCGACACGCCGCGCCACACCGCAGCGCCACAGGGGGGGCAACTCTCCGTACCGCGCGGGCAGTCGACGACCCGGCGGCCGATGTCGACTTCATGACGCGCGGGTTCCGGCACGGCGCGGGACGGGAACATCGCGACCATGACACCCCCGTGCCGCATCCCGCCCGACCGGGATCCGGAGGTCACCGAAGTGGTCTACAGCGTCGGCCGGGACCTCGGGGTCTCGGACAAGGTCATGCTGGCCGCCTTCGAGGCGGGCTGGGTCGAGTCGCACATGAACAACCTCGACTGCGGCGACAAGGATTCGCTCGGGGTCTTCCAGCAGCGCCCCAGCCAGGGCTGGGGAACGCCCGAGCAGATCAGGCACGTGCCGTACGCGGCCCGGCGGTTCTTCGAACGGGCCGTCCGGGTGGAGCGGCGGTCGCCCCGGCTCAGCGCGGGCGCGACGGCCCAGGAGGTGCAGCGCTCCGCCCACCCGGACCGGTACGACGCGGCGGAGGAGAAGGCACGCGCCCTGCTGGAGGAGGCGATGGCCTCGGCCGGCCGGGGCCATGCGGCGGCGCTGCGGGCCCAGGGGGTACGGACCGGGCCACCCCACCCGCACTGATGCCGGCGCGGCGGTGTACATGGACGGCCCGCGCCTGCGACGGCGCCGCAGTCGCCGGTCGTCGGCCGTCCGGCGTTCCGGCGTTCCGGCGTTCCGGCGTTCCGGGCCGGCCGGGGCTCGGTCAGTAAAGGATGGACGGCAGGTACGCCCCGGCCGGCTCGCTGTAGAGGCCGATGGTCATCAGGCTCATGAGCTGCCGCACCTTCAGCCCGTGGCCGAGGCACCACTTCAACAGGGCGCTGTCGCGCGCCGGCACGAGAATGCCGGGGCCGCCGAAGGCGGGCGCGGAGGCGATGAGCGCCCGGACGTCCTCGGTGGTCTCGCCGACCGTGTGCCCGAAGAAGGACAGGTCGGTGGCGTATCCGGTGATCCTCCCGTCATGCTCGGTCACCCGCGCCGTGCCCGCCCTGATGGCGTCGGCGAGTTCGCCCCCGCGGTCGGCGCCGTGGACGCGGCGGCACAGGTCGTCGCAGGCCGCCAGGTCCGCGTCGGTGGCCGCCCGCACCTCGTAGCCGGGCACCGTGCCGCCGATCGGCGGCCCCTGGAGGCACGCCAGCGTCTCGCGGAACTCGAACCCGAGCCCGGCGTAGAGCGCGAACGAGCGGCAGTGGTAGCCGCTCTGCAGCAGCCGGATGCCGGGCGCCCGCCGCTCGTTCGCCCGCCGCATGACGTCGAGCATGAGCCGGCGCCCGACGCCTCCGTCCTGGACGGCGGTGTCTACGGTGACCGGCCCTACTCCGGCGACGGGTGAGCGCTCGTCGAGGCAGTTGCTGCCGACGATCCGGCCGTCGAGCTCGGCGACGACGGTGTAGAAGCCGGGGTGGCCGAACACCATCCGGAACATCTCCGTGGCGGGCTCCGGACCGGGCATGTCGGACGGGTACCCGTGCTTGCGGGCGATGCCGTCGAAGGCCTCGAAGCAGATCCTGCCGCACTCCGGTGCGTCGTCCGCGCGGCTGGGACGCAGTACCAGGTCCATGGTCCTCTCCTTCCGGCGGACGGCCCGCCAAGGCCCCCTTTCCATCGAACGCGCCCACCACGCCTCTGGCAATGGGGAGGGGAATCGAGCCGTACGAACCCCCTGGCGCGAACCCCTTGACGCGCCTTCCGGCCACTCACATACTGGCGGCCAAATCGATTTGGCCGCTACGGTTCCGCTCCCGTCTCGGGTGGACCGCGGCCGAATCCGGAGCGAGCCGAACGGAGCTCGAACGTGTCCAGTCCCCGCCCCACGCCCCACGTCCCGTCCCCGACAGGGCCGACCCCCGGCCACTCCGAGACGACGTCCGCCCCCGCCGCGGCCCCAACGCCCGGCACGGCCACCGGATCCACGCCCGGTCCCGTACCCGCGACGAACGGCCCGCGCGACCCCGGCACCGCGCCCAGCGCCGCACCCGCATCCGCACCCAGCACCGCGCCCGCATCCGCACCGGACAACCCCCGCGACCCCGGCACCGCACCCGCACCGGACAGCCCCGCGTCCGCCATGGCGCCCGCACCGAGCGGCTCCACCGCCGCGTCGCCCCGGCCCGCAGCACCGACGCCAGACCCAGACGCCTCGTCCGGCTCGGGAGCCGGGGCGGGACGAGGCGCAGGAGCCGGGGCCGGGGCCGGGGCCGGACAAGGCGCCGGGGGCGGGGCGGGGGCCGGGGGCGGGCCGGCCGACAGCGCGCAGGTCCACGGGGCGGTCCACCCCGTGGACGAATCACGGCCGCTCGGGCGGATCCTGCTCTTCGGGGTCCAGCACGTCCTCGTCATGGCCGCGACACCCATATCGGCCATCTTCCTGATGAGTGCCACGCTCCGGCTCGATGCCGCCCTGACGGTCGACCTGCTGTCGGCGGCGTTCATCCTCTCCGGTGCCGGGTCACTCATCCAGTCGCTCGGGCCGTGGAAGTTCGGGCCGAAACTGCCGTTCGTGATGCTGCCCGGGGGCGCGCCGCTCATCCTGTTCCTGGCCATCGCCGAGCAGCACGGACTGCCCACCGCCACCGGCGCCGTGATCCTCACCGCCGCGTTCTACTTCGTCGTCCTGCCCGTCTTCTCCCGGCTGCTGGCCTTCTTCCCCGCGCTGGTCATCGGCACGATGATCGTGATCGTGGGCGTCAACCTGGTGAAGGTGGGCGCCGTGCTCGTCACCGGCCGGCCCGGCCAGCCCGGGTTCGCCGACCCGGCCAACCTGCTCCTCGGCATGGCGACGATCGGCTTCACCGTCGCCTTCTACCTGCTGTTCACCGGCGTGCTGCGCCAACTCGCCGTGATGCTGGGGCTGATCGCCGGTACGGTCCTCGCCTTCCTCCTCGGCGGCGTCGACTTCGGCACGGCCGCCGAGGGCGGGCTGCTGAACCTGCCCCAGGTGATGCCGTTCGGTTCGCCGGAGTTCAACCTGCTCGCCGCCCTGCCCCTGATGCTCTACAGCCTGGCCTCCATGGCGGAGGCCACCGGCCAGACCGTGATCAACGCGGAGGCCGTGGGCAAGGAGATCGACAAGCGCCGGGACGTACCGAAGACCATCCGGGGCGACGCGCTCACGTCCCTCTTCGGCGGCTTCTTCGGCCTCCCGCTGATGGTGACCAGCGGCGAGAACATCGGCATCGTCCGGGTCACCGGCGTACGCAGCAGGTTCGTGACCGCCGCCGCGGGCGTCGTCCTCATCGTCATCGGCCTTCTGGCCCCGGTCACACGCGCGATCAGCGTCATCCCGTCGGCGGTCGTCGGGGGCACCGCCATGGTGGTGTTCGCCGTCATCACGGTGCTCGGCGTACAGATGCTGGGCCGTGCCGAACTCGACCGGCACACCAACACCTTCATCTGCGCCGTCGCGCTCGCGCTCGGCCTGCTGCCGATCCTCGTCCCGGGCGTGTACGGGGCCTTCCCGCCGAACGCCCGGATCCTCCTGGAGAGCGGGGTCGCCGTCGGCGCGGTCACCGCCGCCGTCCTGAACGTCCTGTTCCACCACGTCCGGCTGCCCCGCCCCGGTGGCCGCCCCGATGGCCGTACCCGTACCCGCCCCCGTACCGAAAGCGACCGATGAACGAGCCCACCCCCGACCGTCTCCGCACCGACGACGGCGACCTCCTGCTCGCCCCCGACGCGGTCATGACGCCCGACGGCCCGAGGGACCACTACGCGGCCGTCGTCTCCGGCGCCACGTTCCGTGCCGTCGGACCGGCCGAACGACTGGCGCGCGAGCACCCGCACCTCACGCCCGTCCGGCTGCCGGGGCACATCCTGATGCCCGGGTTCGTCGACGCCCACCACCACCTCACCCAGAGCTTCGGCGCGGCACTGGCCTTCGGGGAACCCTCGGAGATCTTCCGCCGGGTGTGGGTACCGCTCGAGGGCTCCCTGGACGAGGAGGCGGTGTACGTGGCGGCGAAGCTGGCCGCCCTCGAATCGCTGCGCGGCGGGTTCACCACCGTCGCCGAGGCGGGCACCCGGGCGCCCGTGGACGTGGAACTCGTGGCCGCCGCCACCCGCGACGCCGGCATCCGCTGCGTACTCGGCCTGGTCTGCAACGACGTGGACGGGGACACCGAGACCACCCTCACCGGCGCCGAGAAGCACCTCACCCGGTACGGCGTCGAGGAGCTGATCCACCCGTCCCTGGCCGTTTCCGTCCCGGAGGCCGCGACCGCCCGCACCCTGCGCCACACCGCCCGCTTGGCCGCCGAGGCGGGCGCGGTGGTCCAGATCCACGTCAACGAGCATCTCGCCGCCGTGGAACGCTCCCTCGTCCGGCACGGGCTGCGGCCCCTGGAGTACCTGCACCGGACCGGCGCTCTGGGGCCGCAGTTGCTCGCCGCGCACGCCACCCTCGTCACGCCCCGGGAGGTCACCCTCCTCGCCGACAGCGGGGCGGCCGTCAGCTACAACCCGGTGGCCAGTGCCTGGAAGGGCAACGCCGTGGCCCCGGCGACGACCATGGCCGAGCGGGGCGTCCGTTTCGGGCTGGGGACGGACGGCACCCGCGGTGACGCCTTCCGGCTGGCGGACGCCGCCGAGTTCGCCCAGCGCCTCGCGTACGGGCTGGCCACCGGCGACTCCTCGTGCGGAGCCGGCTGGACGTGGCTGGACCGTGCCGCCCGGGGCGGTGCGGACGCGCTCGGGCTCGGCGGCCGCACCGGCCGGATCACGGCAGGCGCCGCCGCGGACTTCCTGCTCGTCGACGTCTCGACGCCCGAGACGGCACTCTCCTGGGACCTGCCCTGGGAGTTGGTGCGCCGCGGCAACCGGGACCAGATCAGCGCCGTCTTCGTGGGCGGTCGGCTGCGCCTGTGGCGCGGGTGGCCGACCGACTGGGACGGCCCGGCCCTGGTGCGGCGGGCAGCCGAGCTGGCGCAGGAGGTGATGCTCCGGGCGCCGGTGACCCGCGTCCACCCGACGTCCGCCGACGCCTGGGCGGCCCGGTCGTGAGTACGGAGACGGTCGTCGTCCTCGCCGTCACGGTGGCCGTCGCCGCGTTCGTGCAGGGCGCGAGCGGGCTGGGCTTCGCCCTGATCGTGGCGCCGGTGGCCGGGCTGCTGGACCCGGGGCTGGTGCCCGTCTTCGTCCTGGCGTCGATGGTCCCGCTCAACCTGTACGTCGCGTGGCGCGAACGTGCCGCGCTGGACCTGCGGGGTGCGGGCTGGATCACGGCGGCCCGGCTGGCGGCCACCCCGGGCGGGCTGATGCTGCTGTGGGTGATCCCCGACCGGCGGCTGGGCCTGTTCGTGGGGGTGGCGACCGTGCTGGCGGCGGTGGTGAGTCTGGCGGCGCCCGCGTTCACCCCCGGGCGGGGCGCGTACCTGGGCGCCGGGGTGGTCACCGGGCTGACGGAGACGGCGACCGGTGTGGGTGGCCCGCCGCTGGCGCTGGTGTACCAGCACCGGCCGCCGGCGGAGCTGCGGGCGACCGTCGCCGTCTGCTTCCTGGTCGGGGAAGTGGCCTCGCTGGCCCTGTTGTTCGCCACGGGCCGGGGCAGTACGGCCCATCTCGGGTGGGCGCTGGCGCTGCTGCCCGCGCTGGCCGTGGGGGCGTGGCTGAGCCGGCTGGTGCACCAGCGGCTGGACGCGCGCCGTATGCGGCTGTTCGTCCTGGTCTTCGCGCTCGTCTCCGGGACGGGGCTGATCGTGGGGCTGTGACCGGTGGCCACCCGCCGCCCCGCCGCCACGGCCCCCTGCCGGCCCAGCCGTCGCCTCCACCGCCCCCGCCGGCCCAGCCGCCTCGCCGCCCCGGCCCCGCCGCTCCGGCCCCGGCGCGAATCAGGCGGGCGTCGTGCCCCGCAGCGACGAGGCCCGGGGCACGACGCGCGGCTCGGGCGCGGTGGCCAGGGGGGCCGTGGCCTCACCGCGCAACCGGCCGAGCAGCAGCTCCACCGCGTCGGCGGCGGCCCGGTCGAGGTGCAGGTCCACGGCGGTGAGCGGCGGCTCGCAGGTCCGGGCCCGCAGTCCGTCGTACCTGGTGACGACCATGACGTCGTCCGGGACGCGGCGGCCGCTGTCGCCGATGGCCCGTACGGCGCCGACCGCGAAGGCGTCCACGAGCGCGCAGACGGCGTCGACGTCCGGGTGGCCGGCGAGCAGGGCGGCGCAGGCGTCGTACCCGGCCTGCTCGCCGCCCTGTTCGGAGGCCGTCGCGACGACCGGCTCCCAGCCATGCCCGGCCGCGGCGCGCAGGTACGCGGCGCGGGCGTCGACCGCGGAGTGCCGGGACCCGGCGCCGATGAGCAGCGCCGGGTGCCGGGCGCCCTGTTCGCGCAGGTGGGCGAGGAGCAGGTCGACGACGAGCCCGCCGCGCAGGTCGACGTACGGGGCGTCGTCCCCCTCCGCCGTGGGGCGCCCGAGCGTCACGTACGGCAGGGCCCGCTCGTGGAGCTGTGCCACGGCCACGTCGTCCCGGTCGGGCTCGACGACGATGGCGCCGTCGATGTCCACCGAGTGCAGCGCCGCCCCGGACCGCACGGGCGGTACGAGCACGAGGGCGTACCCGTGCAGCAGGGCGCGCTCGGCGGCGGCGGCGGCGACCTCCATGTAGAACCCGAGCCGGGACGGCCCGCCGGCCACCGCGAACGGCATGGAGGAGGCCAGCGCGATGGCCTTGGCCTCGCCGCGCCGCAGCCGCTGCGCCCGCAGGTTGGGCCGGTAGCCGAGTTCGGCGGCGGCCTTCCTGACGCGTTCCCGGGTCCGGGGATCGACCTTGCCGATGCCGTTCAGGGCGTGCGACACGGTCGTCCGCGACACCGACGCGGCGCGGGCCACGTCGGCGATCGTGGGCGGCCTGCTTCCGGAACCGGACGTGGCCATCTGCGGGGACGCTCCTCGTTCACTGCTGGTACCTGTCGCTGACAGCCTCATCTTCGCCGACGGGCCGGGCCGCCGGAAGCCACGCCGGCACCAGGACCGCACCGGCCGGACCGGACCGGACCGGGCGGGCCGGCCGGGCCGCCGGAAGGCAGGCCGGCGCTACGGCCGGCTGGCCGGGTGGACCACCATCGCCGAGCCGCCGCCCCTGCGGGTCTTCTCGGCGGCGGCGAGCCAGCGGCCGTCCGGAAGGCGCTGCACGCCGGTCGCGGCGCCGATCTCGGGGTTCTGGCGGAAGGCGTGGCCGATGGCCTGCAACTCGGCACGGAGGGGGCTGTCGTAGAGGGCCGGCTCGAGTTCCGTGGTGGCCTGGTTGCGCTGGCTGGCGCGCGGCGCGGCGATCGCCTCCACGAGCGGGTGGTCACGGTCCACGACGCCCGTCAGGGTCTGGAGCACGGTCGTGATGATGGTGGCGCCGCCCGGGGAGCCGAGGGCGAGCACGGGGCGGGCGTGGCCGTCCAGGACGATGGTGGGCGACATGGAGGAGCGGGGGCGCTTGCCGGGGCCGGGCAGGTTCGGGTCGTGGACCGCCGGGTCGGCCGGGGCGAAGGAGAAGTCGGTCAGCTCGTTGTTCAGCAGGAAGCCCCGCCCCGGCACGGTGATGCCGCTGCCGCCCGTCGACTCGATGGTGAGGGTGTACGCGACGACGTTGCCCCACTTGTCGGACACGGTCAGGTGCGTGGTGTTCTCACCCTCGTACGTCGTCGGCGCGGCCTTGCCGCTCGTTCCGCACGGCTCGGGCCGGCGCGGGTCGCCCGGTGCGAGGGGGCTCTTGAGGACCGCGTCGTCGCGGATCAGACAGGCGCGCGAGTCGGCGAAGCGCTGCGACAGCAGCCCCTTGACCGGGACGTCCTCGAACGCCGGGTCGCCGACCCACCGGCCGCGGTCGGCGAAGGCGACGCGGCTCGCCTCGATGAACCGGTGGAGGTACCGCGTCTCTGACAGCGAGGAAAGGTCGCCGCGCTTCAGGATGTTGAGCGCCTCGCCCACGGTCGTGCCGCCCGACGAGGAGGGCGCCATGCCGTAGACGTCGAGTCCGCGGTACGATACCTTGGTGGGGCGCTGCCGCTTGGTCTCGTACGCCGCCAGGTCGCGTTCGGTGAGGTCGCCGGAGCGCACCTCGCGGGTGGCACCGTCCCGGACGGGCGGGTCCTGGACGGTCCGGACGATGTCGCGGGCCAGTTGTCCGTGGTACAGCGCCCCCACCCCGTGGCGGCCCAGCTTCTCGTACGTACGCGCCAGGTCGGGGTTCTTGAGGACGGACCCGACGACGGGCAGGCGCCCGTCCGGCAGGAACAGCTCGGCGGAGGCGGGGAAGTCGCGGAACCTCGCCTCGTTGGCGGCGGTCTGGGCCCGGAAGGTGGCGTCGACGGTGAACCCGTCGCGGGCCAGCCGCTCGGCCGGCTTGAGCAGGTCCCGCAGCGACTTGCTGCCCCACGCGTCGAGTGCGGCGGCCCAGGTCGCGGGCGTGCCCGGGGTGCCGACGCTCAGCCCGCTGGTCATGGCCTCCTCGAAGGGGAGGGGCTTGCCGTCCTCGCCGAGGAAGAGCGACGCGTCGGCGGAGAGCGGGGCCGTCTCGCGGCCGTCGATGGTGTGCACCTTGCGGGTCCTGGCGTCGTAGTGGACGAAGTAGCCCCCGCCGCCGATGCCCGCCGAGTACGGCTCGGTCACCCCGAGCGCGGCGGCGGTGGCGACCGCCGCGTCGACGGCGTTGCCACCGCGCCGCAGTACCTCGATCCCGGCGGCGGAGGCGTCGGGGTCCACGCTCGCGACGGCGCCGCCGTACCCGACCGCCACCGGTTCCTTGGCGGGTGCCGGGCGTTCCGTGGGTGGCGGTGCCGCGGCACCGACCGAGAGGACCGTGGCGGCGACAGCGGCGAGCGAGACGTTACGTACGTGGGACCGACGCATCCGTACCTCCAGTCAACGACCGTCCGCGCAGCCTAACTTCGCCGGCGGCCCCTTGCCAGGACCGCCTCGAACAGCGTTCCGCTCCCCCGCTACCATGCGCGCCCATGTATGAAGACCTGCTCAACATCGTGCTCGGCGTGGTCGCCACCGGGGTCAGCGCGTCGCTCGGCTGGCTCGCCCGTACCGCGCTGTGGCGCCGCCGGCTCCGCCGCAAGCAGGCCTTCTTCGGGCTGCCGGGGAACGCCGAGTGCCTGCTGGTGGTCAACCGCGAGGCGGGCGGCGAGAGTGTGGTGCACCGTTTCGACGTGTTCGCGCTGCTGGAGCTCTCGGCGCTCATCAAGGACTGCGGAGCCCACGCCCGTGTCGTGCACCACGACTCGGCGCAGCAGGGTTTCGGCGAGCGCACCGAGTTCTGCCTCGGCGGGCCCTACTCGAACCGCCGGATGGCCGCGCACCTGGCCACCCTGCTCCCGGGGACCGACGTCAGAACGGAGGCCGAGCCGGTCGCCGAGCGCGGTGTCTTCACGATCGGCTCAGAGCGGTACGCGATGGACCCGGGGGTGTCCGAATACGTCCTCCTCGCCCGGCTCACCGCCGGCGAGGGTGCCCGGCCGGTGTTCCTCTTCTGCGGCCAGCGCGCGATCACCAACCAGGCGGCCAGCCGCTATCTGGCGCGGCACCACGAGAAGCTGGCGCGGAAGTACGGGACCGACGGTTCCTTCGTGCTGCTGCTGAAGGTGGTCAATTCGCAGGCGTACGGTCCTGACGTCGTCGAACTGGTCGCGGACGTGACCGGTACGGCGCGGACGGCATCGGTACCGGAGGCCGGCTAGCGCCCCTGCCCGGACCGGGAATATTCCCGGCGCTCCCGGGACAACCCGGAACCTTCGATCGCCCTCTCACCAGGGGACGAAAGAACGCATCGGAGGTTTTCCAGGTGATCCGCACACGCCCGCGCAGCCCCTTCCGCACCGCCGCCCTGGGGGGCACCGCGGTCCTCGCCGCGGCCGCCCTGACCGCGTGCTCGGGCGGTTCGGGGGCCGCGAAGGCCGACGACGGCAAGGACGCGAAGCCGGACACCCGGATCTCGGTGAACCTCTCCGGCAAGCAGGCCAAGGCCGGCGTACCGGTGAAGGTGACCCTCTCCGAGGGGAAGCTCCAGCGGGTCACCGTCACCGACTCCAAGGGCGTCACGCTCGACGGCACCGTCTCCGCCGACGGCCGCACCTGGACCTCCGCGCGCAAGGCGGCGCCCGGCACCGGGTACACCGTCGAGGCGCGCTCCGCGGACGGCGGTACCGCCGGGGCGGGCTTCGCCACGGCCGCGCCCGAGAAGGTCAACAAGCTGACGCTGGCTCCGGGAAAGAACAGCACGGTCGGTGTCGCCCACCCGCTGTCGATCGTCTTCGACCACCCGGTCAAGAACAAGGCCGAGGTGGAGAGGCACCTCACGGTGACGACGTCGGACAACACGGTCGGCTCGTGGGGCTGGATGGAGGACTGGTCGGGCAAGGACCGGGTCGACTGGCGGCCCAGGGAGTACTGGAAGCCCGGCACCAAGGTCACCCTCCGGGCGGAGCTCAACGGCATCGACTCGGGCGAGGGCGGCGGCTGGTTCGTCCGTGACTACACGACCGACGTGACCATAGGCAAGAACCAGCTGGTCAAGGTCGACCTGGACAACCACCGGCTGAACCTGCTGCGGGACGGCCGGGAGGTCCGGGACGTCCCGATGTCGGGCGGCACGCCGGGGGGCGACAAGGCGTCCTGGCGCGGGAAGACCGTGCTGATGTCGAAGGAGGGCACCATCAACATGCGCTCCGAGACGGTCGGCCTGGGCGACGCGTACGACAAGATGGTCGACTACTCGATGCGCCTGACGTGGTCCGGGATGTACGCGCACGCCGCGCCGTGGAACGCCCGTCACATGGGCAGCGCCAACCGGAGCTCGGGCTGTATCGGCATGGACACCGGGGACGCCCGATGGGTGTACGACCAGGTGCAGGTCGGCGACCCGTTCGAGGTGCACGGCCGCGACGCCAAGGGCACGCAGGCGCTCAACAACGGCTACGGGGAGTGGAACCTGTCCTGGGCCGACTGGCAGGCGAAGAGCGCCCTGCGCTGACGCGGCGCCCCACAATCGTTACCGGTGCGTAACTTACCAACGGGTTACCTGCGGTAAGCCGACTGTGCTTTCCTTCGGTTCACCTTTCAAGCGTTCACAGCGATGGGGGAACGAACCGTGGGAAAGCGGCA
This sequence comes from Streptomyces gobitricini, assembly GCF_039532985.1. Taxonomy (NCBI): domain Bacteria; kingdom Bacillati; phylum Actinomycetota; class Actinomycetes; order Kitasatosporales; family Streptomycetaceae; genus Streptomyces; species Streptomyces gobitricini. The sequence goes on from NZ_BAAASR010000013.1 coordinate 12,275, forward strand.
CCAGGCCCTGCGTACGACGACGACCGGCGCCGTCTCGGCCGCCCTGCTCGCCGGGACGGCCCTGGGGTTCGCCCCCACCGCCACCGCCACCGGCACCGCCACCGGCACGACCACCGATATCCGGTTCGTCGACATCGCGGGCGACGGCGGCACCGTGCTGAAGGCCAACGTCGTCACCCCGGCGGGGTCCGACGGAACGCGCCGCTACCCCGTGATCGTCCTGCCCACCAGCTGGTCCATGCCGCAGATCGAGTACCTCGCCCAGGCGAGGAAGCTCGCCGGCGCCGGCTACGTCGTCGTGAGTTACAACTCCCGCGGCTTCTGGCAGTCCGGCGGGAACATCGAGGTGGCCGGCCCGCCGGACGTCGCCGACGCCTCCAAGGTCATCGACTGGGCGCTGGCCAACACCCCGGCCGACCCCGGCCGGATCGGCATGGCGGGCGTCAGCTACGGCGCCGGCATCAGCCTGCTCGCCGCCGCGCACGACAAGCGGGTCAAGGCCGTCGTCGCGCTGAGCGGCTGGGCCGACCTCATCGACTCCATCTACAGCGGCCGTACGCAGCACCTCCAGGCCGCCGCGATGCTCGGCGGCACCGGCTACCTCACCGGTCGCCCCAGCCCCGAACTCCAGCAGACCTTGAAGGACTTCCTCGCCTCCAACCTCGACAAGGAGGACGAGATGATCGCGTGGGGTGCCAAGCGCTCCCCCGCCTTCCAGCTGGACCGGATCAACGCCAACGGCACCGCCGTCATGCTCGGCAACGCCTGGGGCGACACCATCTTCCCGCCCAACCAGTACGCCTCCTTCTACGAGAAGCTCACCGGTCCCAAGCGCCTGGAGTTCCGGCCCGGCGACCACGCCACGGCCGAGGCGACCGGCCTGCTAGGCCTGCCCAACGACACCTGGACCAACGCCCACCGCTGGTTCGACCACCACCTCAAGGGCGCCGACAACGGGATCGACCGCGAGCAGCCGGTCCAGCTGAAGTCCCGCGCCGGCGGCGGCTACGAGGGCTACCCCGACTGGAAGTCGGTCGGCGCGACCGAACGCAAGATCGCCCTCGCCGACGCGCAGAAGGTGTACGCGAACGTCGACTCCGGGGCCAACGGCGGCATCGTCATGCTCTCCAACACCCTCGACCAGTTCCTCAAGCTGCCCCCGGTGGCCTCCATCCCGCTCCTCCCCCGCTCTTTCGCGGCCGTCTGGCAGTCCGAGCGGTACGACTCCGTCCAGCGCGTCCGGGGAACGGCGAAGCTGCACACCACGGTCACCAGCACCGAGTCGAGCGGCACGCTGGTCGCCTACCTCTACGACGTGGGCCCGCTGGGCCTCGGCAAGCTGGTGAGCAGCGCGCCGTACACCTTCCACGGCAAGGCGCCGGGCCGGCCGTTCGCCGTGGACATGGAGCTCTTCTCCACCTCCTACGACGTCCCGGCCGGGCACCGGCTCGCCCTGGTCGTCGACACCGTCGACCCGCTGTACATCGAGCACAACCCGTCCGGCGCGCGGCTGACCTTCTCCTCGCCGTCGTCCGACCCGTCGTACGTGTCGGTCCCGCTGCGCGAGAAGTGATCTCCGGCCGCCGCCGGTCGGGCCTGGCCCATCGGGTGTTCCGGCACCCCGACTCGCCGCCGCGTCCCCTCCGCGCCTCATCCCGGCGCGGAGGGACCCCCCGGCAGCAGCGTTCCTGTAGCGGCCGGTCCAATGTCCACGGCCTCGGACTTCGGACTGCGCCGCTGCCTTCTGGCCACCCACGTGGCGAACCAGGAGAGCAACAGGCACATCCCGATGTAGATCGGTGAGATCACCAGCACCACGGGGATGAACGGCAGATCGTAGTCGAGGTTCGACGCGATCAGCTTGCCCGCGTGGAGGAACTCCTCGTAGGTGATGAGGAACCCCAGGGAGGTGTCCTTCAGCGCGACCACCAGCTGGCTGATGATCGCGGGCAGCATCGCCCGCACCCCTTGCGGAACCAGGACGTAGGACATGACCTGCGTCTTGCGCATGCCGAGCGAGTACGCGGCCTCCCGCTGGCCGCGCTCCACGGAGTTGACGCCGGCCCGGAAGATCTCGGCGAGCACCGAGCCGTTGTAGAGGGCCAGTCCGGCGACCAGCGCGGGCAGCGGCCGGACCTGCAGCGCCACGAAGATGAAGAAGATCATCACCAGCACGGGCATGGCGCGGAAGAACTCCACCACGAGGGTCGTCCCCCACCGGAGGGCCCGGTGTTCGGACAGCCGCCCCGCGGCGAGGGCGGCGCCCAGCGCGAGTGAGAGGACCGCGGCGTACGCGAAGGCCTTGAGGGTGTTGCCGAGGCCGCGCAGCAGCAGTTCCTGGATGCCCACGTACGCGAAGGGGTTCCACTTGGCATAGGTGAACTGGTCCGTGTCGAACAGCAGGTACAGGATCCAGCCGAGCAGCGTCACGATGAGGACGGCCGACAGGATGCCGTAGGTGAAGTGCCGTTGCCGGGTCCGGGGGCCCGGGATGTCGTACAGGGCGGTGGCGCTCGTCATCGGGCGACTCCCCAGCGCTTCTCCAGGGCGGTGAAGACCGCGCTGATGGTGAGGGTGACGATCAGGTAACCCAGGGCGATCCAGACGAACGTCCAGATGATGCTGTAGCCGAGTTCGTTGAGGGTCTTGTAGGTACCGAGGAGTTCGGTGACGCTGAAGGCGCCGGCGATGGCCGAGTTCTTGGCGAGGGCGATGAGCGTGGACCCGATCGGGGGGATGACGCTGCGGAAGGCCTGGGGCAGGACGACCGCGCCCAGGGTCTGGCCGAAGGTCATCCCGAGGCTGCGGGCCGCCTCCCCCTGCCCCCTGGGCACGGTGTTGATGCCGGAGCGCAGCGCCTCGCAGACGAACGCGGAGGTGTAGCAGCCGAGAGCGAGCACCGCGAAGAGCGTGAACGGCAGGACGAGTCCGAAGCGCGGCAGGCCGAGCAGGACGGCGAAGAAGAGCAGGGTGAGCGGGGTGTTGCGCAGGACGGCCACCCACACGGCCCCGAGGACCCGCAACGAGCCGACGGGGGCGGCGCGGAACGCCGCCATCACGAAGCCGAGGACGAGGGCGAGCAGGGAGGCGTAGGCGGTCAGCTCCACGGTGCCGAGGAAACCCGCCCCGTAGAGCGCCCAGTTGTCCGTCAGTACGTTCATGGCCGGCTCCTCAGCTCGCCGGGTAGCGGTCGACGGCGGGTGGTTCGGGGGCGGGTACGCCGGAGAGCCCGAGGGTCGCGTCGTACGCCTTCTTCCAGTCGCCGTTCCGCTCGCCGGCCTCGATGGCGTCGTCGATGGCGAAGCGCAGGGCGTTGTCGGAGCGCGGGACGCCGATGCCGTAGGGCTCTTCGGAGAAGGGGGTGCCGACGACCTTGAGGTCCTCGGGGACCTTGGCCGCGTACCCGAGCAGGATCGTGTCGTCGGTGGTGACGGCGTCGACCTGGTAGGTGAGGAGGTTGTCCACGCAGATGGAGTAGGTGTCGTACGCGACGAGGCGGGCCTTCGGGTACTCGGCCTCGATCCGCTGGTACGGCGTCGAGCCGGCGGCCGAGCAGACGCGCCTGCCGACCAGGTCCCGGGGGCCGTTGATGCCGGTCTCGTCGGAGCGGACGAGGAGCGACTGCCCGGCCAGGTAGTAGGGGCCGGCGAAGCCGACGAGCTTCTTGCGGTTGTCGTTGATGGTGTAGGTGCCGACGTAGTAGTCGATCTGGCCGTTCTGGAGGGCGGTCTCGCGGTTGGCGGAGGCGACGGTGCGGAACGCGATGGTCGCCGGGTCGAAGCCGAGGGAGGCGGCGGTCATCCTGGCGATCTCGATGTCGAAGCCGGAGTAGCGGCCGTCGGCCGGGTCCTTCTCTCCCAAGTACGGCTGGTCCTCCTTGGCCCCGACGACGAGGTGGCCGCGCCGCTTCGCGCGGTTCCAGGTCGGCGAGTCCGGAAGCAGGAAGGCGGTCGCCACCCGGTACCGGGGCAGCTTGTCGGGCTGCGGTCCCTTGACGGGCGGGCGGCCGTCCTTGCCGCAGGCACCGGCGGCCAGGGCGAGCGCCAGGGCCAGGGCCGGCGCGACGGCCGCCGGAGTGCGTTTCGCGCGTGTACGGTTCGTACGGATCATCGGTCCGGGCGCCCCTGTCAGTGCTTGAGGATCTTGGAGAGGAAGTCCCCGGCGCGCTCGCTGCGCGGGCTGGTGAAGAACTCCTCGGGGGCGCGGTCCTCGATGACGCGGCCGTCGGCCATGAAGACGACGCGGTTGGCGGCCGAGCGGGCGAAGCCCATCTCGTGGGTGACGACGACCATGGTCATGCCGTCCCGGGCGGGCTGCCGCATGACTTCCAGCACCTTGTTGATCATCTCCGGGTCGAGGGCGGAGGTGGGCTCGTCGAAGAGGAGGGCCTTGGGTTCCATGGCGAGGGCGCGGGCGATGGCCACGCGCTGCTGCTGACCGCCGGAGAGCTGGGCGGGGTACTTCTCCGCCCGGCCGGCGAGGCCGACCCGGTCCAGCAGCTCACGGGAGCGCCGGCCGGCGTCCCCCTTCCTACGCCTCCGGACCTTGACGGGAGCCAGGGAGACGTTGTCCAGCACGGTCTTGTGGGCGAACAGGTTGAACGACTGGGAGACCATGCCGACATCGGCCCGCAGCCCGGCCAGGGCCTTGCCCTGCTCGGGGAGGTCGCGCCCGTCGACGAGGATCCGGCCGGACTCGATCGTCTCCAGCCGGTTGACCGCCCGGCAGAGCGTGGACTTGCCCGATCCGGAGGGCCCGACGACGACCACGGCCTCGCCGCGGCCGACGGTGAGGGTGATGCCGCGGAGCACGTGCGACTGCCCGTAGTGCTTGTTGACGCCACGCAGCTCGATCAATGGATCGACGGCCATACGCTGCCCTGCCCCATTCTCGGCTGTGTCGAGGTCAGCGCAAACTATCCAGCCCGGAAAGGGACTTCAGACACTCGACACGCATAAGGGACGCATAAGCCGTATAACCACCCCAACCACCCCAACCAGCCAGCCCGGTGCTCCTACCCCTCCGCGGCCTCCGCGTAGACCTGCGAGAGCTCGGGCGAGCCGCTGATCGCCCAGTCGAGCCCGGCCTGCACGACGTGGATCTCCCGGCCGGAGACGAGCCGGACGAGGGGGTGGCCGCCCGGCGTCAGGTACCAGTGCGCGCCCCCCACCGTCCGTACGATGACCGTACCGAGGTAGAGGCCCGCGTCATTGCCAAGCCAGGGCAGTTCCTCGGGGTCGTCCCGCCAGCGCGGCAGCAGCTGGTCGATGGCCTCCAACGACCTCGGGGTGTCGTCCAGTCGGACCCCGTACTCCTGCACCCGGGCGCGCAGCAGGTCGCACTCGGCGAGCATGTCGGCCACGCCCTCCGCGTCGCGCTCCACCGCGGAGGGGGCGCGCCCGCCTCCGTGCCGCCTGCGCCAGCCGTCCAGGAAAGGGATGTTCATACCGCCCAGCGTCGCACCCAACGCACCTGACGCACTACAGGGCGCGCGCTAGACGTCGACGTCGACGACGACCGGGGCGTGGTCGGAAGCGCCCTTGCCCTTGCGCTCCTCGCGGTCGACGTAGCTGTCCTTGACGGCGTCGGCGAACGGCTTGTTGCCGTACACCAGGTCGATGCGCATGCCCCGGTTCTTGGGGAAGCACAGCTGGCGGTAGTCCCAGTACGTGAACGGGCGATCGTACTTCAGCGGGCGCGGGACCACGTCGGTGAGCCCGGTCTCGCGCAGTCCGGCGAGCGCGGCGCGCTCGGGCTCGGTGACGTGCGTGGAGCCCTCGAACAAGGAGCGGTCGAAGACGTCGTCGTCGGTCGGCGCGATGTTGAAGTCACCGAGCACCGCGAAGGGGCGGGCGCCCGCCGCGTCGTCGGCGACCGCGCCCTTGAGCGCCTCCAGCCAGCGCAGCTTGTAGGCGTAGTGCTCGTGGGCCACCTCACGGCCGTTCGGCACGTACACCGACCAGACGCGGGCGGGGCCGCACGTGGCGGAGATGGCCCGGGGCTCGGCCACGCCGTCGTACTCGGGCCCGCCGGGAAGGCCGTGGACGACGTCCTCCAGGCCGACGCGGGAGACCAGGGCCACGCCGTTCCACCGGCCGGTGGCGTGGACCGACGACTCGTACCCCAGCTCGCGCAGCTCGTCGGTGGGGAACTGCTCCGCGGTGCACTTGGTCTCCTGGACGCACAGCACGTCCGTGCCGCTGCTCTCCAGCCAGGCCAGCAGCCTGGGCAGCCGGGCGGTGATCGAATTGACGTTCCAGGTGGCGATGCGCATGTCCCACAGCCTAACGGGGGCCTGTGACAGTCAGAGCTCCGTCGCGCCCCCGGGCGCCAGCCGGCCGTGGTCGGTACCGCCCAGCTCGCCGATCTGGCGGTCGTAGATCGGCCGGGCCAGATCGGTGAGCAGCGCGTCGTGGATGTCGATGGCGCGCCGGGGCTTCACCTCGCGGACGTAGTCGATGACCTCGGAGATCTTGTTCCAGGGCGCCATCACCGGGAGCATCAGCGTGTCCACGGGGTGGTCGGGGACGGTGAGCGCGTCGCCGGGGTGGAACACCGCCCCGTCCACCAGGAAGCCGATGTTGGTGATCCGGGGGATGTCGGGGTGGATCACCGCGTGCAGTTCGCCGTGCACCTGGACGTCGAACCCGGCGGCGGTGAAGGTGTCGCCGTGGCCGACCGTGTGGACCCGGCCGGGGAAGGCGGCCGAGATCTTCTCCGCGACGCTGCGCAGCGTCCAGATCTCGGCGCCCGGGTCGGCCTCCAGGGCGGCGCGCAGCCGCCCCTCGTCGAAGTGGTCGGGGTGTTCATGGGTGACCAGGACGGCGTCGGCGCCGAGCGCCGCGTCCCGCTCGCTGAACCCGCCGGGGTCGACGACGAGCGTGCGGCCGCCCTTCTCCAGTCGCACGCACGCGTGGGACTTCTTCGTCAGCTTCATGAGGGCGTCCTCCTCCTGAGGGGCGGCGGTCACTCTTCCGGTGTGGTCTCCTCCAGGATCACCTGCCGGGCGACGCGGAACGCCGAGTTGGCGGCCGGGACACCGCAGTAGACGGCGGTCTGGAGCAGCACTTCCTTGATCTCGGCGGGTGACAGGCCGTTGCGCAGGGCGGCCCTGGTGTGGAAGGCGAGCTCGTCGAGGTGTCCGCCGGCGACCAGGGCGGTCAGGGTGACGGCGCTGCGCGTGCGGCGGTCCAGTCCGTCGCGGGTCCACACCTCGCCCCAGGCGTAGCGGGTGATCAGCTCCTGGAAGTCCCCGGTGAAGTCGTCGGCGGCGGCCATGGCGCGGTCGACATGCGCGTCGCCCAGGACCTCGCGCCGTACCCTCATGCCCGCGTCGTACGGGTCGGGCCGCCCGGCCGGGGCGGTTTCGGGCGCCGCGGGCGCGGCGGGGTGGACGACGGCGGCCTCGACGACGCCGGGCACGACCGCCCCGGGTGCCA
>NZ_BAAASR010000013.1:19728-56327 GCF_039532985.1 Streptomyces gobitricini
CGGCCCCGGGCCCCCCGGCGCCGGCGCCGGCGCCGGCGGCTACCGATGCGGCGGGTACCGCTCCCGGCGCGACGGTTCCGGTTCGCGCGGCTCCCGGCGCGTGCGGGACGGCACCCGGCGGGACGGAACCGGGCGCGTGCGGGACGGCGACGGCGGGCGGGGCGGGCGGGGCGGGCGGGGCGTGGACCGGCGAGGCGGGGCGCGCGGCGGGGGCGACCGGCGCGGCGATGGCCGGGACCACGGGCGGCGCGGCGAGGGCGGTCATGCCCGTCGACGAGTCGGACGTGGCCTGCCACGACGTGGAGAAGTGCCGTACCAGCAGGTCGGTGACCGCCGCGGGCTGCTCCACCGGCGCGAGGTGGGACGCTCCGGGCACCACGGCGAGCCGGGAGTCGGGGATGCCGGCGACCAGGTGGCGCGCCTCGGCGGGGCCGGTGACGCGGTCCTCGGAGCCGACCAGGACCAGGGTGGGGACGCCCACGCGAGCGAGGTCGGCGCGTACGTCGAAGGCGGCGAGCGCCTCGCACGCGGCGACGTAGGAAGCGGCGTCGGTCGTGCGGACCATCTGCACGGCCCACTCGACGATCGCGGGCTGCGCGGCGGCGAAGCCGGGCGTGAACCAGCGCTCGGGGGCGGTGCGGGCCATCGGGTCGAGGCCGTTGGTGCGGACGATCACGCCGCGCTGGCGGAACTCGTCGGCGGTGCCGAAGCGGGGCGAGGAGGCGATCAGGGCGAGGGAGGCGAGGCGGTGCGGGGCCCGCAGGGCGAGGTCGGTGCCGATGGCGCCGCCGATGGAGCAGCCGGCGTACCCGAAGCGCTGGACGCCGAGTCCGTCGAGGGTGGCCAGCAGGCGGTCGGCGAGCTCGGCGACGGAGGTCGCCGGATGTGCGGGGGCGCCGCCGTGGCCGGGCAGGTCGAACCGGATGACCCGCCATTGCCGTACGAGCTCGGGTATCTGCCGGTCCCACATGTGCCAGGTCGTTCCCAGTGACGGGCCCAGGACGAGGGCGGGCGCTTCGTCGGGGCCGTCGGACCGGTACTGGAGGGTGAAGGGGCCTGCGGGCTGCGGTTCGGTCGTCTGCGTCTGGCTCACTCGCGCCAGGGTAGCGAGCGGAACCCGGCCCTCCCGGTCAGGGGGTCGCCGTCGAGACGACGTACACCCTCGGGGCGGCCGGGTCGGTCAGGTCGACGGTGATGTCGCGGGTGGGCCGCGGGTCCTTCTGGCGGTGCGTGGTGGCGGACCAGTCGCGGCCGGGCGGGAACGTCCAGCCGACGGTGCGGGCGTCGCGCTCGCCGATGGTGACGTCCGCGGCGTCGAGCGCGGCGCGGCTGGTCCCCACGTCGTCGAGGAAGTCGTCCAGTCCCGTCCCGCTGGTGGTGAACTCGACGTACAGCCTGCTGGTCTTCCAGTTGCTCGTCTCGAAGTAGGCGACCTCGGTGGAGCCGGCCGGGATGGGGACCTCGAAGACGCGGCGCTTCATCTTGGACGGCCAGCTGTCGCGCAGGCCGGTGACGGAGGACTCGGCCTCCTTGTCACGGCCGCTGGCCCGGCTCTGCTGGGCGGAGATCACCAGGTAGCCGGCCGGGATGCCGATGAGGAGCACGATGACGACGGCGGTCAGGGCGCGGCGGCGGATCATACGGCGCCGTTCCTCCGGGGACGCGGGCTGGTTCAGGACGGACATCACTGACATGACTACGGTTCCTGGGGGGGTCGGGGGCTGCGGCCGGTGACGCCGCCGCTGCGGATGGCCTGGGCGTACCGCTCGTACTTCTCGTAGCGTTCCAGACGGCGGCGGTTGGCGCGGCGGAAGCGGCGCGCGACGAGCCGGGCGAGGTCGGCGGCGCCGACCATGCCGGCCTCAGGGCCGAGCTGGGCCTTGGCGATACGGGCCTCCGGACGGTAGCCCCGTCCGGTGAGGTTGCGGCGGAAGGCTTCGCGGGCGGGGCCGATGAGCAGGTCGTCGGCGGCGCTGACCCCACCGCCGATGACGAAGCAGGACGGGTCGAGGGCGGCGGCCAGGTTGGCGATGCCGACACCGAGCCACTGGCCGATGTCCTGGAACAGCTCGATGCACATCGCGTCGCCCTCACGGGCGAGCTCGGTGATCAGCGGGCCGGTGATGTCGGGGACGGATCCCTTGACACGCTCGATGATGTTGTACGCGACCGGCGAGTCGGCCGCCGCCAGCTCGCGGGCCTCCCGCACGAGGGCGTTGCCGGAGCTGTACTGCTCCCAGCAGCCGCGGTTGCCGCACGGGCAGCGGTGGCCGCCGGGCACCACCTGCATGTGGCCGAACTCGCCCGCCACGCCGTACTTGCCCCGCTTGACCTGCCCGTCCTCCAGGATGGCGCCGCCGATGCCCGTACCGAGCGTGATCATGACGAGGTGGTCCTCGCCGCGGCCGGCGCCGAACCGCCACTCCGCCCAGGCGGCGGTGTTGGCGTCGTTGTCGACCATGACGGGCACGGCGAGCCGGGCCTGGAGCGAGTCGCGCAGCGGCTCGTTGCGCCAGGCCAGGTGGGGGGCGAACAGGACGCGGCTGCGGTCGGCGTCGACCCAGCCCGCGGCGCCGATGCCCACGGCGTGCACGTCGTGCCGGTCGGAGAGGTCCAGGACCAGCTCGGTGATGGTGTCCTCGACGACCTTGGCGCTCTTGGACTTGTCGGGCGTCTCGGTCTTGATCTGCTCCAGGATCCGGCCGTCGGCGTCGACGACGCCCGCCATCACCTTCGTACCGCCGATGTCGATGCCGACGGTGGGGACGCGCGGCGCGGTCAGGTGCGAGCGGCGCTCGCGCGCCGAGACGGTACGCAGGACGGTGGCGCGGGCGGAGCCGCCGGGGGTCGCCGCTGCCCGGGTGCCGAGAGCCCGGGGAAGGGCGAAGTCGCGGTACGTGCTCACGAGTCCTGTCGTCCCTGGTGGTGGGGGGCCGGGAGGTGGGGGCCGGCGGCGGACGGCGCCCGCCGCCCTCGATTCTGCCAGGTACGTGGCCGGGGGCGGCGGTGCGCGGTGGTCAGGGGGCCGTGTCCGGGGGCACGTCGTGGCCGCCCACCCGGGACGGGGCGGGGGCGCGGCGCAGTTCGTGACGGAGGTCCTCGAGCTCGCTGCCGCCCGCCATCTGACGGGTGAGCTCGTCGAGCGTGACGGAGTCCTTGGTGTGGCTCGCCGACATCACGCCGCGCTTCAGCAGCACGAACCGGTCACCCACCAGATACGCGTGGTGCGGGTTGTGCGTGATCAGCACCACCCCGAGGCCCGCGTCGCGGGCGGCCGCCACGTACTTCAGGACCACCCCGGACTGCTTGACGCCGAGGGCGGCGGTCGGCTCGTCGAGGACGAGGACCTTGGCGCCGAAGTACACCGCGCGGGCGATCGCCACGCACTGGCGCTCGCCGCCCGACAGGGTGCCGATGGGCTGGTCGACGTCGCGCAGGTCGATGCCCATGCGCAGCAGCTCGGCCCGGGTGGTCGCGCGCATGAGGCCGGCGTCGAGGCGCTTGAAGGGACCGGCGCCCTTGGTGGGCTCGGAGCCGAGGAAGAAGTTCCGCCAGACCGGCATGAGCGGCACGACGGCCAGGTCCTGGTAGACGGTGGCGATGCCCCGGTCCAGGGCTTGGCGGGGGGAGGAGAGGGAGGTCTCCTCGCCGTCGACGCGGAAGGTGCCGCCGTCGTGGGCGTGCAGCCCGGCGATGATCTTGATGAGGGTGGACTTGCCGGCGCCGTTGTCGCCCAGGACGCAGGTGATCTCGCCCGCGTGGACCTCCAGGGAGACGCCTTCGAGGGCGCGGATGTTGCCGTAGTACTTGCTGACGTTGTCGAGCTCTACCAGTGCCGTCACTTGGTGGCCTCCGCGCGCTTGCGGACCCAGGCGTTGAGCAGGGTCGCGAGAAGGAGCATCGCCCCGAGGAAGAACTTGAACCAGTCCGGGTTCCACTCGGCGTACACGATGCCCTTGCTGGTCATGCCGAAGATGAACGCGCCGACCGCCGAGCCGATGGCGGAGCCGTACCCGCCGGTGATCAGGCAGCCGCCGATCACGGCCGCGATGATGTAGATCAGCTCATTGCCGACGCCCTCGCCGGACTGGACGACGTCGAACGAGAACAACAGGTGCTGTCCGGACACCCAGGCGCAGAAGGCCACGCCCATGTACAGGCCGATCTTCGTCGTACGGACCGGGACACCGACGGCGCGGGCGGCGTCGGCGTTGCCGCCGACCGCGAAGATCCAGTTCCCGAAGCGGGTGCGCAGCAGGATCCAGGTGGCGAGGGCCACCAGGCCGAACCACCACAGGATGGTCACCTTGATGTCGACGCCGCCCAGGGAAAGCTGGGAGGCGAACAGGGCCCGGGCCGAGGAGAAGCCCTCCATGTCGGCGATCGTCTTCGTCGACACCGTGCCGCTGATCAGCTTGGTGAGCCCCAGGTTGAGGCCGGTCAGCATCAGGAAGGTCCCGAGCGTGATGATGAAGCTCGGCAGCCCGGTGCGGGTGAGCAGGACGCCGTTGAAGACGCCGACGGCGAGGGTGACCAGGAGGGACACCAGTACGCCGACCCAGACGTTCGCGGTCATCTGGTAGCTGACCATCGAGGAGATCAGCGCGGAGCTGGTCACCAGGACCCCGGCCGAGAGGTCGAACTCGCCGCCGATCATCAGCAGCGCGACGGGCACGGCCATGATGCCGATCGTCGAGGCGGCGTAGAGGACCGTGCCGAAGCTGGATGCCCGCAGGAAGCTGTCGGCGACGATCGAGAAGAAGAGGAAGACGGCGGCGGCCCCGACGACCGAGCCGAGCTCGGGCCGCGAGAGGAGCCCCCGCAGCGGGGAGGTGCGCAGCAGGCGCTCGTCGGCGGGGGCGCCGTCCTTCACGGGTGGTGCGGTCGCGGTCATCGGGTTCCTCGCTCCGTGAATTCCGCCAGCCTGGCGGCGTCCTTCTCGGTGATGATCTGCGGTCCGGTCAGCACCGGGCGCCCGCCGCCGAGCACGTCGGCGTTGTACCGGTACAGCCACAGCAGGTCCACGGCCTCGTACCCCTGGAGGTAGGGCTGCTGGTCGACGGCGAAGCCCAGCTGCTTGCTCTTCAGACCGGCGGCGACCTTGGCGTTGAGGTCGAAGGTGTCGATCTCGGCTTCGGAGCCGGCGCTCTTCTTCGCCTGGACGGCGGCGTCCGCGAACGGCGCGCCGAGCGTGACGACGGCGTCGATCGAGGGGTCGGTCTGGAGCTTGGCCTCGATGGAGGCCTGGACGTCGGGCATGTTGGTGCCGTCGACGTACAGGTTCCGCAGGTCGCCGCCGAAGGTCTTCCTCACCCCGGCGCAGCGCTGCTCGTGGCCGACGTTGCCCTGCTCGTGCAGGACGCACAGCGCCTTCTTCCGGCCGCGCTCGTCCAGTTCGTCGCCGACGGCCTCGCCGGCGATCGTCTCGTCCTGCCCGATGTGGGTGAGGGCGCCGAACGCCTTGGACTGTTCGGAGCCGGAGTTGACGGTGATCACCGGGATGCCGGCCTTCACGGCCTTGGCGACGGACGCCTTCATGGCGTCGGGCTTGGCGAGGGTGACGATGAGCCCGTCGACCTTCTTGTCGATGTAGGAGTCCACCAGCTGTGCCTGCTGCTGCCCCTCGTCGCTGTGGGCGTACAGGAAGTTGATGTTGTCCTTGACGGCCGCCTGCTTGGCACCGTTCTGGACGATGTCCCAGAAGGTGTCGCCGTCGCCGGAGTGGGTGACCATGGCGATGGTCCACCTCGGGGTGTTCACCGCGGACCGGCCTTCGGCGGCCGCCGCCTTGCGGGCGTCCTCGGCGCGTTTGCCGCCGGTGGCGCTGCATCCGGCCATGGCTCCCGCGAGGGACACCCCGAGGACCGTCGCCAGCACCGCGCGCAGCGCGCGTACCCCTGTCCGAACCCTTGCCACGACGCCGTGCCCCTCTTGCTGTGCCTGGTGTGTCTGCTGTGCTCTCTGTCGTACGACTGGCCAAGTATGGGTCATGGTGATGTGCCCGGATTTCATCGGGTACCGCGGGCGGTCAGTTCCTCCAGTACCGGTACGTCCTTCTCGGTGAGGAGCGCCGGGCCGGTGAGGACGGGCTTCCCGCCGCCGATGACGTTGAGGTTGTCCCGGTGGAGCCGGAGTCCGTCGACGGCGAGGTAGCCCTGGAGGTAGGGCTGCTGGTCGACGGCGAAGCCGATCTGCCTGGCCTTGAGCTGGGCGACGACGGCCGCGTTGAGGTCGAAGGTGTTGATCTCGGCGCCGGACCCGGCGCTCTGCTTCGCCTTGACGGAGGCGGCGGCGAACGGGGCTCCGAGGGTGACGACGGTGTCGATGTCCTTGGCGCTCTGGAGCTTGGCCTCGATGGAGGAGGTCGCGGCGGGCATGTTGGTGCCTTCGACGTTGAGGTTCTCCACGGCGCCCTTGAAGGTCTTCGCGACGCCGGCGCAGCGCTCCTCCAGGGAAACGTTTCCCTGCTCATGGATGACGCAGAGCGCCTTCTTCCTGCCACGCGTGGTGAGCTCTTCGCCGACGGCCTCGCCCGCCACGGCCTCGTCCTGGCCGATGTGGCTGATCGCCCCGAAGGCCTCGGAGTGCTGCCCGCCGGAGTTGATCGTCACCACCGGGATGCCGGCGGCGACGGCCTTGGCGACGGACGCCTTGACCGCTTCCGGCTTGGCGAGGGTGACGATCAGGCCGTCGACCTTCTTCGCGACGTACGAGTCGATGAGGGCGGCCTGTTCCTTGCCCTCTTTGTTCGCGGCGTAGAGGAACTCGACGTTGTCCTTGGCGGCGGCGGCCTCGGCGCCGTTCTGGACGATGTCCCAGAAGGTGTCGCCCTCGCCGGAGTGGGTGACCATCGCGACGGTCATGCGCGCGGTGGTGGCCGGTTCGCCTCCACCGGAGCCGTCGGTGCTCCTGCTGGCGGAGTCCTTGCCGCCGGAGCTGCTGCATCCGGCGGCGGTGACGGTGAGTGCGACTGCGGCCAGCAGGGCTGCTGCGGCCGTGCGGGTGGTACGCATGCGTGGATCCGCCTTGTCTCCCCGGCGCCGCCCGATTGCGGCTGGGTGCGTTTCTACGGGGACGGGGCGGACCCGTCAATACTTTGTCCGAACATTCTTACGCGGGGATGGCCGGCGAAGCGGCAAGGGCGCGAGGGGCGCGGGCGCCACGCTCAGTTGCTCGTCGCGGCCGGTTTCGCCGCGGAACCGAGGAACAGCGCTCCCGCCCCCGTCGTGAGGCCCGCCGACGGCTTCCGGCGGCGGAACCGCGCGGCGAGGTACGTACCGCCGAGGACCAAGGCGGTCACGTACGCGATGCTGATGACGTGGCGGACGAGTGCGAGCTGCGCGAAGGACAGCCCCGGCTCCGGAGCGGAGAAGAGCCCTGCTAGGGCCGCACCAGCAGCTGGAACTCGAAGGCGTACCGCGACGCCCGGTAGACGTGCGCGCCGAACTCCACCGCCCGGCCGGTGTCGTCGAAGGTGGTCCGCTCCATCGTCAGCAGCGGCGCGCCCTTCTCCTCCGTGAGCAGCTCCGCCTCCAGGCCGGTGGCGGCCCGGGCACCCACTTTCTGGCGGGCGCTGTGCAGAGTGATGCCCGCGCCGCGCATCATCCGGTACAGGCCCGTGCCCTCCAGCAGCTCGGTGTCCAGGTCGAGCAGGCCGAGGGGCAGGTGGTTGCGCAGCCGCGCCACCGGCTCGTCGTGGGCGAACCGCAGCCGCTCCACGAACCGGACCTCGCCGCCCTCCGGCAGACCGAGGGCGGCGGCGACCTCGGCGGGGGCGGGCTCGACACGGTTGGCCAGGACGATGGTGGCGGGGCGCTGGCCGGCGGCCTCCAGGTCGTCGTAGAGGCTGCTGAGCTCCAGCGGGCGTCTGACCTGGCTGTGCACGACCTGCGTGCCGACGCCCCGGCGGCGCACCAGCAGGCCCTTCTCTACGAGGACCTGGATGGCCTGGCGCACGGTCGGCCGGGACAGGCCCAGCCGTCCCGCCAGCTCGATCTCGTTGCCGAGGAGGCTCCCGGGGGTGAGCGTCCCGCGCTCGATGGCCGCCTCCAGCTGCTGGGAGAGCTGGAAGTAGAGCGGGACCGGGCTGGTGCGGTCCACGCTCAGCGGCAGGCGCACGACGGAACCGGTCTCTTCTCTGGCTGCTCGGGTCTGCTTGGGCACGGGCCGAGCCTATCCACAGGGAATGATGACGGGAAGTTGTGAAGTCATGTTGTCAGGACAAATGCTTGACACGGTGACGGGCTCGGCGCCACCTTGGGGGCCATGCGCATCGGACTCATCGGAACGGGACGTATCGGCACCTTCCACGCGGGCGTGCTCAGCCGCCACCCCGAGGTGGGGGCTCTCGTCGTCGCCGACGCCGACCCCGGCCGGGCGGCCCAGGTCGCCGAACTCACCGGCGCCACGGCAGCGCCGACCGTCGACGACCTCTTCACCGGCGGCGTCGACGCGGTGGTCATCGCCTCGGCCACCGCCTCCCACGCCGGCCTCATCGGCCGTGCCGCCCGCGCGGGCCTGC
This sequence comes from Streptomyces gobitricini, assembly GCF_039532985.1. Lineage (NCBI taxonomy): Bacteria > Bacillati > Actinomycetota > Actinomycetes > Kitasatosporales > Streptomycetaceae > Streptomyces > Streptomyces gobitricini. The sequence continues at coordinate 28,250 of NZ_BAAASR010000013.1, forward strand.
CCGCCTTCTGCGAGAAACCCATCGCCCTCGACCTGCCCGGCACACTCGGCGCGCTCCGCGCGGTCGAGGCGGCCGGCACCCCGCTCCAGCTGGGCTTCATGCGCCGCTTCGACGCCGGTTACCGTGCCGCCCGCGACGCCGTGCGCTCCGGGCGCATCGGCCGGCTCCACACCGTCCGGGCCATCACCTCCGACCCGGCGCCGCCGCCCGCCGCCTACCTCCCGCTCTCCGGCGGCCTGTACCGCGACTGCCTGGTCCACGACTTCGACATCCTCCGCTGGGTCACCGGCCGCGAGGTCACCGAGGTGTACGCGACGGGCTCGGACGGCGGCCCCGCGATGTTCCGCGACGCGGGCGACGTCGACACGGCGGCCGCGCTCCTCACCCTCGACGACGGCACCCTCGCCACGGCGACGGCCACCCGCTGCAACGGCGCCGGGTACGACGTGCGGATGGAGCTGGCGGGCGAGCGCGACCAGATCGCGGTGGGCCTCGGCGGCCGGACGCCGATCACGTCCACCGAACCGCTCTGCCCTCCCCCGGCCGACAAGCCGTGGCAGGGGTTCCTGGAGCGGTTCGCCCCGGCGTACGAGGCGGAGCTGGACGCCTTCGTACGCCTCGCGCGCGGGGAGCTGGCCAACCCCTGCGACGGTCACGAGGCACTCCGGGCGCTGCGCGTCGCCGAGGCGTGCGAACGGTCCCGCCGCGAACGCCGCCCGGTACGGCTGGACGAGGTGCCGTCAGCCCTCTGAGGCTCTCGGCGCCGGCAGGACCGTGCCCGGTACCACCGGGCGCAGGTCCCGGCCCCGTCCCCCTCCCCCTCCGCGTCCCCCGTCAGCAGGTCGCGGCGTACCGTCACCGCCGGCGCCCCGTGCGGGGCATCGGGTCACCACCTGACGGGCAGGCGGCGGGCGCCGCGCATGAGGAGGCCGGGCAGCCAGTCCGGCGGACCGGCCGAGGGGTCCAGGGCCAGGGAGGGGAAGCGCTCCAGCAGGGTGCCCACCGCGATGCGTCCCTCCAGGCGGGCCAGCGGGGCACCGAGGCAGTAGTGGATGCCGTGGCCGAACGCCAGGTGCCCGGCGGTGTCGCGGCGGATGTCGAAGCGGTCGGGCTCGGGGAACCTGCCCGGGTCCCGGTCGCCCGCGCCGATGCCGACGAGGACGGCGGCGCCCTGCGGGATGACCGTGCCCCCGACCGGAACCGGCTCGCGGGCGAACCGCGCCGTCGCCGTCTCGACGGGGCCGTCGTAGCGCAGCATCTCCTCCACCGCCCCGTCGAGGAGGCCGGAGTCGGCGCGCAGGGCGGCCAGTTGGGCGGGGTGGCTCAGCAGGGCCCGGACGCCGTTGGCGATGAGGTTGACCGTCGTCTCGTGCCCGGCGATCAGCAACAGGTAGGCCATGGCGCGCAGTTCGGCGGCCGACAGCCGGTCGCCGTCCTCGGCGCGCGTGCGCAGCAGCGCGGAGAGCAGGTCGTCGGCGGGGCGGGCGCGCCGCTTGTCCTCGATGAGCGCGTCGAGGTAACCGCCCAGCGCGTGCACGGCGGAGGTCTCGAACTCGCCGCCCGTCGGTGCGACGATCTCGGTGGACCAGGCACGGAAGGCGTCCCGGTCGGCGGCGGGGACGCCGAGCAGTTCGCAGATCACCGTGATGGGCAGCGGGAAGGCCAGGGCGTCGACGAGGTCGGCGCGGCCCCGGGGCTCCATGGCGTCGATCAGCTCGTCGGTGATGTGCCGCACCCGTGGACGCAGGGCCTCCACGCGGCGCCCGGTGAACTCGCGGGCGACCAGTCTCCGCAGCCGGGTGTGGTCGGGCGGGTCGAGGACCAGGAGGTAGGGGCCGATGACGTCCTCGTCGAGCATCCGCCGCCCGACCGTCGAAGGCGCCTTCGACAGCCGGGGGTCGGCGAGGGCGGCCCGCGCCTCGGCGTGGCCGACGATCAGCCAGACCTCGTTGCCCAGGGCGGTACGTACATGGTGGACGGGGCCGCTCTCGCGGAGTTTCGCGTAGTACGGATAGGGATCGGCGACGAAGTCCTCGCCGTACTCACTCAAGTCGACCGTGGTCACCGGCCCAGACTAACCGTCCGCCCGCTCGCCGAGGTGGTGGCCCGGGCGGGCGATCCCGGCCCGGGCGGACGAGCCCGGCCCGGGCGGGCGAGCCCGGCCCCGGCAGCGAGACCGAGCCGCCCCGGGGGGGCGGCGCCGCGTTCGGTTCGCGCTCGGCCGTTCCGCCGGCGGCGGCGGGTTTCTCCAGGGGCGCTCTCGGGTAGAGCGCATCTGGGAGCGCTCCCATCAGGCGGGTAGGGAACCAGACCCGAAGATGGAGCCGCAATGAATCGTCAAGATCGCACCGCACCCCGTACCCGTTGGGTGCCGCACCTGCTCACCCTCCTCTGCGCGACGCTGCTCGGCCTGCTGCCCTGGGCGGGCACCGCCTCGGCCCACGGGTCGGTCGTCGACCCGGCCTCCCGCAACTACGGTTGCTGGTTACGCTGGGGCAGCGACCACCTGAACCCGGCCATGCAGCAGCAGGACCCGATGTGCTGGCAGGCGTGGCGGGCGGACCCCAACGCCATGTGGAACTGGAACGGCTTGTACCGCAACGGCGTCGGCGGCAACCACCAGGCCGCGATCCCCAACGGCCAGCTGTGCAGCGGCGGCCGCGCCGAGGGCGGCCGCTACAACGCCCTGGACGCCGTGGGCCCGTGGAAGACGACGAACGTCGCCGGCACGTTCTCGGTGAAACTGTACGACCAGGCGAGCCACGGCGCCGACTACTTCCAGGTCTACGTCACCCGGCAGGGCTTCAACCCCGCCACCCAGGCGCTGAGCTGGAGCGACCTCCAACTGGTCAAGCAGACCGGCCGTTACGCCCCGAGCCAGAACTACACGATCGGCGACGTCAGCGCTCCGGGCCGCACCGGCCACCACATCGTCTACACGATCTGGAAGGCCTCGCACATGGACCAGACGTACTACCTGTGCAGTGACGTGAACTTCGGCTGAGCCGCACCGGCCGGACCGGCTCCGCCCCCGTGCGGAGCCGGTCCGGCCATCACCCTTCCCCGCCGTGCCGGATGGCCACCGCCGCGCACCCGTGCCGGCCGCCCGGTGCCCGGCGCGTGCCGGGGACGCCCACCAAGGTCACTCGCCGAGTTCGAACGTGCCGAACCGCGCGGGGCCGGCCGCCCGGTAGGTCTGGATGCTGACACCGGTGGAGGTGGCGCGGTGACCGGTGAGTTCGAAGGCGGTCGGGCTGCCGCCGTCGGGGAAGAGTCGTCGGCCCTTGCCGAGGAAGACCGGATAGACCAGCAGGTTGAGCTCGTCGACCAGGCCGAGGGCGATGAGGCTCTGGGCGAGCCGGGCGCTGCCGTGCACCTGGATCTCGTGGCCGGGGCGCTGCTTGAGGCGGTTGACCTCCTCGGTCAGGTCACCGCTGATGACGGTGGAGTTGTTCCAGCCGGCCTTGCCGAGGGTCCGGGACACCACGTACTTGGGCAGGGCGTTGAGGCGGCTCGCGACGGGGTCGTTCTCGTCGGTGACCTCGGGCCAGTACGAGGCGAAGATCTCGTACGTCCGCCGGCCGAGCAGGAAGGCGTCCACGCGTCCGAACACCTCGTCCATGAACCGGCCGAAGTCCTCGTCCACGAAGGGGACGCTCCAGCCGCCGTACTCGAAGCCGTCGGTGCGGTCCTCGTCGGGGCCGCCGGGCGCCTGCATCACGCCGTCCAGCGTCGTGAAGGTGGTGAGGGTGAGCTTGGCCATGGCCGGTACCTCTCGTTTCGGTGCGTTCGTTCCTCATCGTGCGTCACCAGGAGAGACCCCGCCCGCGCCCGGAACTCATCGGTGGACGGCACACGCCGTGTACGACAGGACTGACCGCACCGGTCACCGGCGGCATCGGCATCGGCATCGGGGCCGCGATCGCGCTCCGGGCGGCCGGGCGGCCGAGGACGTCGCACGGGAGGTCGGGACGACGGGCCGACGGGCCGCCGCGGGGTCCTCCCGCGGGCCGGTCCGGGCGACGTGACCGACGCGCAGGGCACCGTACGGCGAGCCGCCAGACGCACTGAACGGCGGGCGGCTGGACGTGCTGGTCGGCGACGCCGGTGCCGGGGTGGACGGCCCGCTGGAGCGCCCGGCGGCCACCGACGCGGGGCCTGCCTGGCCCTGGCTCGGCTCCGGCTCCGGCTCCGGCGGTGGACGTCCGGGGCGCGTTCCTGGCGTCGCGGGCCGCGACGTCATGCATGGAGCGCGTCGGGCGGATCGTCACGATCGGGCCGTGCACGGCCCGGCGCGTGCCCGGTCCCGGCCGGCCGTCCTACGCGATGAGCACGTCCCCGCCGGCGGGCCTGGCCAAGGCGCTCGGGGGCGAGCCGGGCGGGCGGGGCATCACGGCGGACATCGCCCGCCCCGGTCCGGTCGGCACCGGCGTGGACCCGGCGGACGGCCCGTTCGCGCGACGGTCGGCGGGCGATGACGGCGCCGCTGGGCCGCTACTGCCGTGCCGGACGGGGCGGCGCCGCTGGTGGCGCACCCCCGGCCGGGGCGGAGGCGGCGTGCGTGACGGAGGGCCGAGCCCCCGGTGGACGGCGGCCGCGCCGCGTGACCGCGCGGGGGCGGGAAGCGAGGGGCGCACCGGTGCTGTCCGGCCGGTGCGCCCCTCGCGTACGGGCAGGTGTCGTGCTGCCCGGGTCGGTCAGTTCAGCTCGTCGTGGCGGGCCGTCAGGCGCTTGGCGCCCTCGTCCGTCAGCGAGCCGAACAGGCGGAGGCGGGAGATGCCGCCGTCCGGGTAGATGTCGATGCGCACGTGCGTGCCGACCGCCGGCTCCGGCAGGACGAAGCGGTGGTTGGTGTCCGGCTGGAGGCGGGTGCGCGGCAGGACCTCCGTCCAGTCGCCGCCCTCGCCGTCGCGTACGGACAGGGCGGCCCAGCCGGCGCTGTTGCCCTTCAGGTACGCGGTGTCGATCTCGACGGCGCGGATCGCGGACTGCTCGGCGAGCTGGTAGCGGATCCAGTCGTTGCCCTTGTCACGGCGGCGGCGGGTCTCCCAGCCGTCGTCCATCTTGCGGGAGCGGCCGGGCTGGATGGTGTTGGTGGCGGGCGAGTAGAAGCGGTCGGAGGCGTCCTCGACGCGGCCGCCGTTCTCCAGGGCGACGACGTCGAAGGTGCCGAGCACGGCGAGCCAGGCCGGGTCGGGGGCGACCTCGCCGTACACCCGCAGCCGGGCGATGCCGCCGTCGGGGTGCTGCTTGACGCGCAGGTGCGTGAAGCGCCGCTCGGTGTCGACGGCGAAGCCGTTGGCCGCGTGGCCGCCGATGGCGGTGCGCGGCACGAGGGTCGTCCACTCGACGTCGTCGGACAGGAGCTGCTCGGGCGACGGGGAGCCGGCGACCGAGGTCGCCTCGACGGAGACGGCCTGCGGGTAGTTGCCGCGGAAGTGGGCGGTGTCGACGACGATGCCGCGGACCACACCGGGCGCGCCGAGGCGTACCAGCGCCCAGTCGTGGTCGTCGTCGGCCGGGTGGGGCTCGACGGCGGAGGCGCCGCGCCGGCGGCGGGTCTCCCAGCCGTCCATGATCTTGCCCTTGTGGCCGAAGTGCTCGGGGTCGAACTCAGCGGGCTCGGGCTTGAGCATGTTCTCGCGCTCGGCGAAGAACTCGTCGTTGGCGGCGATGACACCCGCGCCGAGGCGGCGGTCGGCGAGGTCGACGAGGCCGGTGAAGGGGAAGTCGGCGGTGCGGTAGTCGGCGTACGGGTCACCGCCGCCGTAGGGGCTGGCGTCGCCGGTGAAGCTGGGTATGCCGGTCACGGTTGTCACTTGTTCCTTTCGAGCAGCCGGCCGGTGGGCTCGGCCAGGGTGCCGTTGTCGGCGATGCGTACGCCGCGCAGCCAGGTGGACTTGACGACCCCGTGCAGGGTCCTGCCCGCGTAGGCGGTGACCTGGTTGCGGTGGTGGAGTTCGGCGGGGTCGACGGTGAAGGTCTCGTCGGGCGCGAGGACGGCGAAGTCGGCGTCCCGGCCGGGCTCGATGGCGCCCTTGCGGTCCAGGCCCGCGAGCCGCGCCGGGGCGGCGGACATCCAGCGGACGACGTCCTCCAGGGTGTGGCCGCGGCGGCGGGCCTCGGTCCAGATGGCGGGCAGGCCGAGCTGGAGCGAGGAGATGCCGCCCCAGGCGGTGGAGAAGTCGGGGGTCTTGAGGTCGGCGGTGGAGGGCGAGTGGTCGGAGACGATGCAGTCGATCGTCCCGTCGGCGAGGCCCTCCCACAGCGCGTCCTGGTTGGAGGCCTCACGGATGGGCGGGCAGCACTTGAACTCGGTCGCGCCGTCCGGCACCTCCTCGGCGGTGAGGGTGAGGAAGTGCGGGCAGCTCTCCACGGTGATCCGTACGCCCTCACGGCGGGCGGCGGCGATCAGCGGCAGCGCGTCGCTGGAGGACAGATGGAGTACGTGCACGCGCGCGTCGAGCCGCCTCGCCTGGTTGATCAGGTTCTCGATGGCGGTGTTCTCGGCGTCGCGCGGCCGGGAGGCGAGGAAGTCCGCGTACTTCGGCGAACTCTTCTGCGGGGCCGCGGCGAGGTGGTGCGGGTCCTCGGCGTGCACGATCATCAGGCCGCCGAAGCCGGCGATCTCGGCGAGGGACGCGGTCAGCTGCTCCTGGTCGAGCTCGGGGAACTCGTCCACGCCGGAGGGCGACAGGAAGCACTTGAAGCCGAAGACGCCCGCGTCGTGCAGGGGGCGGAGGTCCTTGACGTTGTCCGGCAGGGCGCCGCCCCAGAAGCCGACGTCGATGTGCGCCTTGGAGCGGGCCACCTCCTGCTTGGTCCGCAGGTTGTCGACCGTCGTGGTCGGCGGCAGGGAGTTGAGCGGCATGTCGACGAGGGTCGTGATGCCGCCGGCGGCGGCCGCGCGGGTGGCCGTCCAGAAGCCCTCCCACTCGGTGCGGCCGGGGTCGTTCACATGCACGTGGGTGTCGACGAGGCCGGGGAGGAGGACGTGGTCGCCGACGTCCTCCAGCCGGGCGCCGGCGGGCACCTCGGCGTCGTGGGGCAGCACCGCCGCGATGCGGCCGCCGGCGACGGCGACCGAGGCGGGGCGGGTGCCCTCGGGGGTGATGACGCGCGTCGAGCGCAGTACCAGGGTCACGTCCGCGTCCACCTCGGCGGTCGCGTCCACGTTGGTGTTCAGGTCCACGTTCCCGTCCACATCGCCTTCCACTTCGCCGGCCGCACTTCACCGGCCGCCTCATCATTCTTCAACGAACTGTTGAAGGAGTCTTCACTCCGGATCCCCCCTCGTCAAGGGTCCCCCGACGGGAGCGGGGGTGGCGGGTGAGCGACTTGGATGTTTCCATGAAGTGGAAACATAATTTCACCATGGAGAACGTAGCTCCCCACATGAGGAGTACCGGCAGACCTCCGCGGAACACCGCGGACACCCGGACAAACAGCGCCTGACCGGCGAAGACGCCCCTTCACGGGCGATGTGCCCGGCGGAAGGGCCCGGTAGGCTGCTGACTTGCCCATCCGCCTCGAAAGGACCGTTGACGTGCCGACGTCCAGCGCCAGCACCACCGACGCCGCCAAGCCCGCCGCCGCGACCGGCGGTGTCCAGTCCCTGGAGCGTGCCTTCGACCTTCTGGAGCGGATGGCCGACGCCGGGGGCGAGGTCGGGCTGAGCGAGCTCTCCTCCAGCAGCGGACTGCCGCTGCCCACCATCCACCGGCTGATGCGCACGCTGGTCGCCTGCGGTTACGTGCGCCAGCAGCCCAACCGCCGGTACGCCCTCGGCCCCCGCCTCATCCGCCTCGGTGAGTCCGCCGCCCGCCTCCTGGGCACCTGGGCCCGGCCCTATCTCGCGCGGCTCGTCGAGGAGACCGGCGAGACGGCGAACATGGCGCTGCTCGACGGCGACGAGATCGTCTATGTCGCGCAGGTGCCGTCCAAGCACTCGATGCGGATGTTCACCGAGGTCGGCCGGCGCGTTCTGCCGCACTCCACCGGCGTGGGCAAGGCCCTGCTCGCCCACACCCCGCCGGAGGAGGTGCGGGCGCTGCTCGCCCGCACCGGCATGCCCGCCGCGACCGACAAGACGATCACCACCGCCGAGGGCTTCCTCTCGGCCCTCGATCAGGTGCGCGCGGCCGGGTACGCCGTCGACGACAGCGAGCAGGAGATCGGCGTCCGCTGCATCGCGGTCTCGGTGCCCGACTCCCCCACCGCCGCGGCCATCTCCATCTCGGGACCGGCCGGCCGCGTCACGGAGACCGCCACGGAGAGGATCGTCCCGATCCTCCAGGGCATCGCGAAGGAACTGTCCACGGCGCTGGCCAACCCCGCGAACAACGGTCAGGCCTGACCGAACCGGCCCACCGGGCCGCCCCCACCGGGCCGCCGCCGACCGGGCCGCCGCCGACCGGGCCGTCGGTGCCGGGACACGGGCACGCGGTGCCCCGCCGGTCACCCGGGCGTAAGGCGCCGGAGCGCCGGGGCGGGCGGTTGGCCGGGAGTACGAGGGGCCAGGGGCGGTGGTACGGGGTGCCGTGCCGGGACAGGCGGTCGCGCCCGGGCACGCGGCGCGCCGGAAGCCGTTCGCGCCCCTTAGTGCAGGCCCTTGACGGGGGCACGAGGCGCCGCGGGGCGCGAGGCCCCGCAACCTGGGCGCGCCGGGGCAGGCGATCGCCTGGCGGCACGCGGCGCCGAGGCCGCCGACGCCCGCGAGTAACGGCGCGCAGGAACAAGTGGTCACGCCGGGGATACGACGCGCACGAACAGGCGGTCGCCCCGGTGGGACGACGCGCAGGAACAGGTGGTCGCGCCCGGTGGGACGGGGTGCAGGAGGCGGGCGGTCGCGCCCGGGGCACCGGGGGCCCCGCCGGTCACCCGGGCGTGAGGCGCCGGAGGGCTGGGCACGGGGCGCCGGGGTCCCGGGCCTCGGGCGGGCGTGGGCGGCGAGTGCGCGGCGTGCTCGCACAGGAGGAGGCTCCGGCGTGCCGGGAGGATCATGGTCCGCCGGGCGCCGGCCACGGTAGCGGGGTCCTCCGTCCAGGGCGCGCAGGTCCTGCCGCGTCTCCGCGCCGGGACGCCGGGCCGGGCCCGTCGGCCGACAGCTTCCCGTCCCGCACCGTGACCGTCCGGTCCGCCCGCTCCAGGTGGGCCCGGTCATGGGTGACCAGCACCGTCGCCGTCCCGCGCTCCCTGGTCAGCGTGGCCAGCAGGTCCAGGACCGCCGCCCCGCGCTCATCGTCCAGCGCGCTGGTGGGCTCGTCGACCAGCAGCACGGCCGGGTCGTTCATCAGCGCCCGCGCGATGTTCACGCGCTGGCGCTGGCCGCCGGAGAGCTGGTGGGGCCGCCGACCGGCGAGGTCCGCGAGGCCGACCGCGTCGAGGAGCTCCAGCGCCCGCCGCTCCCGCTGCCCGCGGCCCGCCAGGTGCGCCATGACCCGGAGTTGCTCGGCGGCCGTCAGCGACGGCAGCAGGTTCGGCTGCTGGAACACAATGCCGACCCGCTCGCGGCGGAGCGCCGCCCGGCCGGCCCGGTCCAGCGTGCCGGTGTCGGTACCGGCCACGACCACCCGCCCCCGGTCCGGCGTGACCAGCGTCGCCGCGACCGCGAGCAGGCTGGACTTGCCCGAGCCGGACGGGCCGACGACCGCCGTGAGGCTGCCCTGAGGCACCTCCAGGGACACGGAGTCCAGCGCGGTCAGCCGACCGTCGCCGTCCGGGTAGGTCAGGGTCACATCCACGAGGTGCAGGCTCATCGGGCGCTCCCGAGCGCGGTGAGGGGGTCGACGGCGGTGATCCGCCGGATGGACAGGGCCGCGCCGAGCATCCCGAGCACCACCATCACGGCGGCGGGGCCCAGCAGGGTGAGCGGCTCCAGCGCGAAGGGCACGTCGCCCCGCCCCACCAGCGCGCCCACCCCGGCGGCCAGCCCGGTCCCGAGCAGGATCCCGGCGCCGAGCATCGCGGCCGCCTGGCCCAGGGCGTCCTTCAGCAGGTACGGCGTCGAGGCGCCCAGCGCCTTCAGCACCGCCACGTCCCCGCTGCGCTGGATCGTCCACACCGTGAAGAACGCCCCGATGACGAGCGCCGAGATGACGAAGAGGAAGCCGCGCATCAGTTGCAGCGAGCCGTTCTCCGCCCGGTAGGACCCGATGGCGGTGAGCGCCTCGCCGACGGTGGTGCTCCGCGTACCGGCCGCCTCGTCGCCCGCCGCCGCGCCGGCGCCCTCCCCCCTCAGCGCGATGACGGTGGCCCCACCGCGCCCGCCCGCCCGCCGCCAGTCGGTCAGGGAGGTCCACACCACCGGTGTGTGGCTGAACGAGGCGTCACCCGCGACGGCGGCCACCGTGACGGCCACGCCCCCGATCCGCAGCGCGTCCCCGGGCCCGGCCCCGAGTTCCCGGGCCGCCGGCGCCGACAGCACCACGTGCCCCGGGCCGAGCCTGTCGCTCCGGGGCGCGATCCCCGCGTCCGGTTCGGTGCCGAAGGCGGACAGCGCCGCCCTCCGGTCACCCGCGGAGGCGTCGACGGCGCTGATGCCGACGGGCTCGGCGGCGGTGACGCCCGGCTGCCGCTGCCAGGTCCGCCAGGCGGGCTCGGCCAGCGCCGAGTCCGTGAAGGACACCGGCCGTCCGGGCGGTGGGGCGGCGAAGGCCAGCCGGTCGGCGGGCAGCCCCGTGATCGCCGAGACGTTCTCCCGCGCGAGCCCGGCCGTCAGCCCCGACAGCAGCCCGACGAGCAGGGTGATCAGCACGATCACCGTGCCCATCAGGGTGAATCGCCCCTTGGCGAACCTGAGGTCTCTCCATGCCACGAACATGCCGACCAGCCTGCCGACGAGCGGCCCGCACGGGCATCGCACCGCGGACGGGGCAGGCATCAACCTTTCGGTTGAGGGCGGACGCCCCGGGCCCGCCTACGCTGGACGGGTCATGGATCCCCGTTCGCTCACCTCCGTCCCGCGTGTCCTGCGCGTCTGTCCGCATCTGCTGGTGGCGGGACTCCTGGCCCTGCCCGTGCTGCGCGCCGCGACTCCGGCCGCCGTCATCGCGGCCGCCGCCACGGGCGCGGTCTACGCGGTGGGGTCGTCCCTGCGTGCCGTACGGGAGTCCCGGCCGGCCGCCGCCCTGTGGCTGAGCGCCCTGACCGCGGCCTGGCTGGTACTGCTGACGGTCACTCCCGACGGCCTGTGGCTGGCCTTCCCGCTGTACTTCCTGCACCTGCGCCTGCTGCCCGCCCGCTGGGCGCTGCCGGCGGTCGCCGGCACGGCGGGCGCGGCGATCATGTCGTACGTCCGCCATGGCGCGCCGCTCAACCCGGGTGCGTTCATCGGCCCGCTGCTGGGGGCGGCCGTCGCCGTGGCGACCGTCCTCGGTTACCAGGCGCTGTACCGGGAGAGCGAGCGGCACCGGCGGCTGGTGGAGGAGCTGACCTCGACACGGGCGGAGCTCGCCGCCGCCGAACGGCACGCGGGCACGCTGGCCGAGCGGGAGCGGCTGGCCCGCGAGATCCACGACACGCTGGCGCAGGGCCTGTCGTCGATCCAGCTGCTGCTGCGGGCCGCCGAGCGCGCCCTGCCGGACGGCTCCCCGGTCGCGGCGGGGCACATCGAGCGGGCGCGGCGGACCGCTCAGGACAACCTGGCGGAGGCACGGCGGTTCGTGCGGGCGCTGGCTCCGGCCGACCTGGAGCGGGGTTCGCTGGCGGCGGCGCTGGAGCGGCTGTGCGCGGCGGAGGGGCCGGGGCCTCGGGTGGGGCCTCGGATCGGGTTCACGGTGAGCGGTACGCCGGTCCCGCTGCCGACGCCGTACGAGGTGGCGCTGCTGCGGATCGCCCAGTCCGCGCTGGCCAACACGGTGCGGCACGCGGAGGCGGGGCGCGCGGGGGTGACGCTGACGTTCATGGACGCGTCCGTCACGCTGGACGTGGTCGACGACGGGAAGGGCTTCGACCCGTGCTCCTGGACGCCTTCCCCGGGTGGCGGTTTCGGCCTGCCGGCGATGCGCTCGCGGGCCGAGTCGCTGGGCGGGACCTTCACCGTGGAGTCCGCGCCCGGCCAGGGCACCGCCGTGGCGGTCGCCCTCCCGCTGCGTACGCCCCTGGCGGGAGACGCCGCATGACCATCCGCCTGCTGCTGGCCGACGACCACCCGGTCGTCCGCGCGGGGCTGCGCGCCGTCCTCGACACGGAGCCGGACTTCACGGTGGTCGCCGAGGCCGCCACCGCCGAGCGGGCGGTCGAGCTCGCCCACGGTGTGGACGTCGTGCTGATGGACCTCCAGTTCGGCGCGGGCATGCACGGCTCGGAGGCGACGGCCGCGATCACCGCCCGTGCGGAGGCTCCACGGGTGCTGGTGCTGACGACGTACGACACGGAGGCCGACATCCTGGCGGCGGTCGAGGCGGGTGCGAGCGGCTACCTGCTCAAGGACGCGCCGCCGGAGGAGCTGGCGGCGGCGGTCCGCACGGCCGCGGCCGGCCGGTCGGCGCTCGCCCCCGCGGTGGCGCACCGGCTCATGGACCGGATGCGGACGCCCGCGGAGGCGCTGACCAAGCGGGAGCTGGAGGTGCTGCGGCTGGTCGGCGAGGGTCTGTCCAACCAGCAGATCAGCAAGCGGCTCTTCCTCAGCCAGGCGACGGTGAAGTCCCATCTGGTGCACGTCTACGCGAAGCTGGGCGTCGACTCGCGGACGGCGGCGGTGGCGGCGGCCACCGCCCGCCGCCTGATCCGCCGCTGACCACGCGGGTCACCGGGGCTGTTCGCCGAACAGCTCCACCGCGCCGCGCAGCTCGGTGAGCGCGGCGCCCAGCGCGCTGATCGACCCGATCGCTCCCGCGACGAGCAGTAACGACCGGCGCAGGCGCCGTACTTCGGGGACCCCGGTGAGGGTCATGGCGGCGAGCGCCGCCAGCTCGTCCTCGGCGATGCCCCGGTCGGCGAAGTCGCCGGGGTGGCAGGCCAGTGCGCGGCGGAGGCGGGAGACGGCGGTGCGCAGCTCCGTCACCCTCGGGTCCTCACCGCTTCCGGCCACACGCCTCTGTCCCATGCTCCGCAACAAAAGCTCTCCCACCCCTCGCCCGCACTACGTTGTGCGCCCGCCCTTGTACTTAACGCCATCACGGGCGGGGTGCGCCACTCCTGCGACGAAACTCAGGAGGCGGCTTCGGGGGCGATCGCGCCGCGCCGCACGGTCACGTCGAGCGTGATGTAGTGACTGGGGTCGGACTCGGGCGACTTGCCCTGGTAGGTGACGAGGCCGACGTGCCCCCCGTTGGTCAGGACGCACAGCTGGGACCCCTTGGACAGCGAGTCGAGGTCGACCCGGCCGGCGTACCGGGTCTCGGTCCGGCAGGTCTTCAGACCGCCCTTCTGCCCCGCGCGCAGCAGGATGAGCGGCCCGTCCTCGACATAGATCTTGTCCAGGTTCCAGTCGTAGGCGACGTCCACGTCGGCGTCGTCGCCGAGCGGCTTGACCGGGTCGTCGCCCAGTGTCAGGTGGTATCCGTCCGTGAGGTCGATCCCCTGGTAGGTGGCGGGTGCGGGGCTCGCCACCGCCGGCTCCGGGGGCTCCAGGGGCTCCGGGGAGGAGGGCGCGCCGGGCGAGACGGCGGCCTCGTCGGGCGTGCTGTCCGCGGCGGCCGGGTCCTGGTGCGTGGGGCCGGTCGTGGCCCGGTCGCCGCTCCGCGCCCGGTTGTCCTTCTTCGCGTCGTCGCCCGACATCATGAGGTACACCCCGCCGCCGGTGAGCCCGGCCACGAGGAGCGCGGCGGTGAGGCCGAGCAGGAGGTTCCGCTTCGTCTTCGCGGGGGCGGCGGTGGGCGTGCCGGGGACGGGGGCCGTGACCGGGGCCGGTCCGGCGTACGGGGGCGGGGCGGCGTGGGCCTGCGGATAGCCGTACCCGGGGTGTGGGCGGGGGTGTGGGCGGCGGACTGGGCGGGCGGCGGGCCGAACCCGGGCGGCGGGGCAGCCGGAGCCGCGTGGGCGGTCGGCGCGTGGGGCGCCGGGGCGGGTGCCCCCGCTAACGGACTTCACACTGTTCCCGCTGACCGCTGCCGCTCACCCGGGATCGTTCCGGTCCCGGACCCGCACCCTGTCCAAGGCGGGGCCGCCTCGCCGCACCCGCGCGAGGGTGCGGGTATGCGGTATGCACTCCCCATGGAACATACGACGACAGACGGGCCGCGGATCGCCGGGCTCCTCCTCGCGGCGGGCGGCGGGCGGCGGCTCGGCGGCCGCCCCAAGGCGCTCCTGGAGCACCGGGGCCGCCCGCTGGTCGAGAACGCGGTGGCCGTCCTGCGGGCGGGCGGCTGTTCGGTGGTGCACGTGGTGCTGGGCGCGTCCGCCGGCTCCGTACGGGCACGGGCCTCGCTGCCCGGCTGCGTCCTGGTCGACAACCCGGACTGGGAGGAGGGCATGGGGTCGTCGCTGCGCGCGGGGCTGGCGTCCCTGGACGGTTCGGGCGGGGACGCGGCCGTGGTGTCGCTGGTGGACCAGCCGGGGATCGGGGCCGAGGCGGTGCGGCGGGTGGTCGCCGCGTACCGCTCGCGCGACGCGCTGGTGGCCGCCGCGTACGACGGGAAGCGCGGCCATCCGGTGTTGTTCGGGGCGGACCGCTGGGCGGCCGTGGGGGCGAGTGCGGAGGGGGACCGGGGGGCACGCGCCTACTTGGGGCGACACGAGACGTCGATCGTCCTCGTCGAGTGCGGGGACGTCGCGGAGGCGTACGACATCGACACGGTGGAGGACCTGGCGCACCTGGAGTGAACGTGATGGCACTCAGCGCCATGTTCTGTCGACCCGGAGAATCTCGACATCAACAAACCATTGAACTTCCACTATGAGGAAACTAGTATCCACTGTTCAGAAGCACCCGATCGTCAGAAGGCGCCAGTGACCGTATCTCGGCTCCCACGGCACTCAGTGCCGCGCGCGTACGCCCGGCGGTACCGTACGGCGCCGTGCCACAGTCCCCGCTGAAGGAAGTGACAGCTCATGTCCGCACCAGCGCCGTCCCCGCTGGCCATCGTCGAAGCCGAGCCCCTGCCCCGGCAGGACGAGGTCCTCACCGATGCGGCCCTGGCCTTCGTGGCCGAGCTGCACCGGCGCTTCACGCCGCGGCGTGACGAGCTCCTCGCCCGCCGCGCCGAGCGCCGCGCCGAGATCGCGCGCACCAGCACCCTGGACTTCCTCCCGGAGACCGCACAGCTCCGCGAGGACGACAGCTGGAAGGTCGCGCCGGCCCCGGCCGCGCTGAACGACCGTCGCGTCGAGATCACCGGCCCGACCGATCGCAAGATGACCATCAACGCCCTGAACTCGGGCGCGAAGGTCTGGCTCGCGGACTTCGAAGACGCGTCCGCCCCCACGTGGGAGAACGTCGTCCTCGGCCAGCTCAACCTGATCGACGCGTACGAGCGGAAGATCGACTTCACCGACCCGCGCACAGGCAAGTCGTACGCCCTCAAGCCCGCCTCCGAGTTGGCGACGGTCGTCATGCGCCCGCGCGGCTGGCATCTGGAGGAGCGCCACCTGCGCTTCGCGGGACAAGCCGTCCCCGGAGCGCTGGTCGACTTCGGCCTGTACTTCTTCCACAACGCCCAGCGGCTCATCGACCTGGGCAAGGGCCCGTACTTCTACCTCCCGAAGACCGAGTCCCACCTCGAGGCCCGCCTCTGGAACGACATCTTCGTCTTCGCGCAGGACTACGTCGGCATCCCGCAGGGCACCGTCCGCGCGACCGTCCTGATCGAGACGATCACGGCGGCGTACGAGATGGAGGAGATCCTCTACGAACTGCGGGACCACGCGGCGGGCCTCAACGCCGGCCGCTGGGACTACCTCTTCTCGATCGTCAAGAACTTCCGTGACGGCGGGGCCGAGTTCGTCCTCCCGGACCGCAACGCGGTGACGATGACGGCCCCGTTCATGCGCGCGTACACCGAACTGCTGGTCCGCACCTGCCACAAGCGGGGCGCGCACGCGATCGGCGGCATGGCGGCCTTCATCCCGTCCCGCAAGGACGCCGAGGTCAACAAGGTCGCCTTCGAGAAGGTCAAGGCGGACAAGGACCGCGAGGCGGGCGACGGCTTCGACGGCTCCTGGGTCGCCCACCCCGACCTGGTCCCGATCGCGATGGCCTCCTTCGACGCGGTGCTGGGCGAAAAGCCCCACCAGAAGGACCGCCTCCGCGAGGACGTCTCGGTGGCCCCGGGCGACCTGATCGCCATCAGCTCGCTCGACGCCAAGCCGACGTACGAGGGCCTCCGCAACGCCGTCCAGGTCGGCATCCGCTACATCGAGGCGTGGCTGCGCGGCCTCGGCGCCGTGGCGATCTTCAACCTGATGGAGGACGCGGCGACCGCCGAGATCTCGCGCTCGCAGATCTGGCAGTGGATCAACGCGGGCGTCGTCTTCGAGAACGGCGAGAGGGCCACCCCGGAGCTGGCCCGCAAGGTCGCGGCCGAGGAACTGGCCGCGATCCGCGCCGAGGTGGGCGAGGAGGCCTTCGCCTCGGGCAAGTGGCAGCAGGCCCACGACCTGCTGCTGCAGGTCTCGCTCGACGCGGACTACGCGGACTTCCTCACCCTCCCCGCGTACGACCGGCTCGTCGGCTGACCTTTCCCGCCGGTACCGCTCCGCCCCCTGCCGACGCACGACGTCAGGGGGCGGAGTCCTGTCCGCCCGCCCCCGCTCCGGGCCGCCCGGCGTACGTCGGCGTCCCCCGGCGTACGTGACGGCGTGCCCCGGCGGCGCCACCGGGAGCACCGGCGCCACCGCCCGGGCGCCCAGTCCCGTCGGGCCGGCCGCGCCCGCCCGCCTCCGCCGCGGGCGCGCACACGAGGTGGCTCAGGGCACGACCACCGTTCGCTGCGCCGAGAAGTCGCCCCAGGTGCCGTCCGGGAGTTTCGCGCGGAGTTTGGCGGTGTAGCGGGTGCCGGGCCCGTCGGTGACGGTGAAGGTGTAGTCCACCTCGCCCGGAGGGGGCTGGGTGCCCCAGACGATGGTGGTGGCGAAGACGCCGTTGAGGAAGAGCTGGTGCTCCTTGACCGGGGCGCCGGTGTCCGGTGGTGTCCAGGTCAGGGAGATGGCGCCCTTGCGGGCCGTCGCCGTGAGGCCGGTGGGCGCGGTGCCGGGGCCGGAGCCGGGGGCCGGGGCGGTGGTGAGGTCGACCGAGGGGCTGTCGGGCGAGGAGTTGTCCGCGGCGTCGCGGGCCCGGACGGTGAAGGTGTAGACGGTGCCCGGGCGCAGGTTGGTGAGGCGCGCGGAGGTCGCGGTGCCCGGAACACTGTGGACACGGGAATCGGCCTGGTAGATGTCATAGGCGGTGACCCCGACGGCGTCGGTGGCCCGCCCCCAGGTGAGGGTGACCGCCCTGCTGCCCTGCGCCGTGCCGCGGAGGGCGGGCGGACGGGTGGGGGGCGTGGCGTCGTCGGGCGTGGAAGGGGGCGTGGTCACGGGCACGGCGGCACTGGGCGCGGACAGGTTGCCGGCGGCGTCGCGGGCGCGGACGGTGAAGCTGTACGCGGTCGAGGGTGCCAGCCGCTCGACGTCGACCATGGTCCGGCTCCCGGGGACCGCCGCGACCTTCCGCCCCTTGTGGTGCACCTCGTAGCCGGTGACGGCCTTGTTGTCCGACGAGCGCTCCCACATGACGTGCACCGAGGTGGCACTGCCGGCCTGGGCGGTGACCCCGGCGGGGGAGGAGGGGCGTTCGGTGTCCGTGGCCTCGTCCGCGTCCGCGCCGCCGCCACACGCGGTGAGCAGGAGGGCGGCGGCGACGGTCGACGCGGCGACGGTGAGGGGGCGTGGCACGGTCGGCCTCCACGTACGACAGGGGATTGGTCCAGACCTGTATGGCATACGCGGAGGGAGGCTTCAAGAGGGCGGACGTGTCAAGGGCGGCGCTCGTTCGCGGTCGCGGGGCGGGGAGCCCGCCTCAACGCCCTCTCGGTGCGCGAGGCCAGGGCCGCGACCGCGGGGTCGGGGTGGCTCTCGGCGAGAGCCTCCATCACCCGGCGGGTGGTGGACCGATCGGCCCGGGCCAAGGCCTCGGCCAGGGCGGGGGCGCCGCCGGGCCAGTCCCGGGCGGCGGCGTCGAACGCGTCGGGCAGCGTCCGGGGGGCGGCGGGGGTGGCGGTGGGGCCCGGCTGCCGCTCGCCCGTGGTGGGCGCGGCTTCCGGGTACGTGCGCCGGTCCCGGTGGCGGTGGTCGTCCAGTTCCTCCAGGGTCAGCACCGCGAGGGCGGTCCGCGGCACACGGTCGGCGTCCTGGGGGGCCGCCTCCCCGCGTGCGGTCAACAGCCGGTGGGCGTGCGCGCCGGTGGCCGGGTGGGTGAGCGCCCCGCGCAGGGCCTCGGCGGGAACGGCGGCGAGCGCGAGGCGGGCGAAGAGCGCGGGGGTGTCGACGGCGCCGAAGTCCGCCTGCCCGGCCGCTTCGGCGGCGCCCAGCAGCTCGCTCCAGGCGGTGACGCCCCGGCCCGCCGTCCACCGCGTCAGGGCGTCGGCGGCCGTCCGCTCCGGCCAGCTCCCGACGGCGGCGACCACCTCGGCGGCCTCCCACTCCGAGAGCTCCTCGGCGTCGGGGGCCGCGACATGACCGGCGGTCAGGACATGGCGGAGCACGGCGCCGCCCAGCGGGGTGAGGCCGTACGCGTCGCCCGTCCGGAAGACGCAGCCCGTCGCGGCCAGCCGGTCGACCACCTCCGCCAGGGCCCGCGCGTGGTCCTCCAGGCCCGCCAGGTCCTCCTCGCTCGCGTCCGGAACGCCCAGGAGGGCGGGGAGCCGGTCCCGGGGCGGCATCTCGTACGGCCGCCCGTCCGGCGCGGGCTCCGGGACCGGCACGGGGGCGTCCTCCAGGTCCGGATCGACCGGCAGGTCGCCGTTCTCGGCCGCCTTGCGCACGACGGAGTCCGCGGTGCCGCCCCGCTCGTACAGCGCGTACAGCAGGTGAGCGGCGTCCAGCGCGTACTCCGAGTCGGAGGTGGCGCCGACGTCCTCGACGACGGCCGCCAGGATGTCCGCCGCCAGTTCGGTCAGCTCCTCGGGGGTCCCCTCCGACCAGACGACGGCGGCCGGGCCGCTGAAGCAGCGTTCGGCGATCCCGGGGGGCACGTCGCCGGAGCCCGCCGCGAGGGCGGCGGGCAGCGGCGCGGCGTGCAGCAGTGCCCGGATCGCGTCCGGGGCGGGCGGTGCGGGCGGCGGCGGGAGGGGCCGCCCGGAGTCGCCGTAGTAGTCGAGGTGTTCGCCGAGCAGCCGGTCGGCGAGGGCGAAGTGGGGGATCGACTCGGGGCCGGGCGCCAGGACGGCGTGCGGGCCGTCCGGTTCGGCGAGCGCGTCGCTGAGCCCGGCGGCCGTCCAGCGGTCGCTGAGCCCGGCGGCGATCCGCTCCAGCTCGGCGGACAGCTCCTCGTCGGGGCGGTCGGCGTCCAGGGGCGGACCGGGCAGCAGTGGACCGGCCGGGGAGGGCGTCTCCACGTCGCGGGCGAAGGCCGCCAGCAGCGCCTCGCCGAGCTGGACGCGGACCGTGAAGGTGCGGGCGGCGACGTCGGAGCGGTGCAGGGGGGCGGGGAGGGCCGGGCGGTCGGCGCGCGGTGTGGCCTCGTGGGCGGCGAGCCACGCCCGTACGGCCTCGGGGTCGTCGGCGTCGACGCCGTCGGCGCGCAGCAGGGAGGCGTACCAGCGCGGCCAGGTCAGGTTCCGCGGATCGGCCATGGCCCGGCGGAACTCCGGCACGGCCTCGTCGATCGCGGCGAGCAGCCGGGCGTGCCGCTTGGCGTTCAGGCGGCCGGCCGCCCGGACCCGGTCGGCCAGCGCGGTGAGGATCTCCGGCACCGCGTCGGCCTCGGGCGGGGTGGCGCACAGCAGCGCGGGCAGGTCCTCGTGGAGCACGGGGCCCAGGAGGCGCGCCGTCGGCTCGGGCACACCGGCCCTGCGGTCGGCCCCGCGGAGGGCGAGCAGCGTCAGGACGGCGTCCGCGGTACGCGCGGGGAAGGGGGCCTCGCCGCGGGCGTCGCGTTCCTTGTCCGCCCAGCCCAGGAAGTCGGCGAGTCCGGTGTTCGGAGCGGGTGTACGGAGAACGGTCACTCGGGGAGCGTATGGGCCGCGCCCGCGTCGGCGCGGCCTCGGGCACGGACGGATAGCCCGAACAGGCGACACCGTCCCCGGGTGGGGTGCGAGGGCACGGCGTGTACCGGGCCGGTGGCCGATGACTTTCCGGGCCGGCGGCGGTCTGCCCTCACATGAACCCGCGTACGGAGGCAGCCATGATCGATCTCGGACCCGCGACCCGCCGGGTGGCGGAGTTGCTGGACGGCGTCACGGACGACCGGCTCGACGGCCCGACGCCGTGCCCGGAGTACACCGTCCGGGAGGTGCTGGCCCACCTGGTGGGCCTCGCGGTCGCCTTCCGGGACGCCGGGAGGAAGGAGCTCGGGCCCACCACGGACACCGGCCCGCGGGCCGGCCTGCCGCCGCTGGGCGACGACTGGCGTACCGCGCTCCCCCGCCGGCTCGACGAGCTGGCCGTCGCGTGGCGGGCCCCGGAGGCCTGGGCGGGCACCACCCGGGCGGGCGGGGTCGTCCTGCCGGGCGAGGTGGCCGGGCTGGTCGCGCTGAACGAGGTGCTGATCCACGGGTGGGACCTGGCGCGGGCGACCGGCCAGGAGTACGCGCCGGACGAGGTGTCGCTGGAGGCCTCGCACGCCCTGCTCGCCCCCACCGCCGGCAGCGCCGGGGAGCGGGGGCCGTTCGGGCCGCCGGTGCCCGTGCCGGACGGGGCGTCGCTGCTCGACCGCGTGATCGGCCTCAGCGGTCGCCGCCCCGACTGGAGTCCGGGGGCGCCCCGGCGATAACCGGGTGAGCACGAGAGGGCGCTGTGTCACGCTCGCGGCCCATGACACGCCATGCTGGGCCGGGCCCTCCGGTGTTCGTCGGCCGGCCGCAGCAGTGCCGTCCGCGGACCGCTCCCACGGAGAGCCGCCGTAGGAACCCGCCGCTCGCGCCCGGAAGCGGGGACCGTTGGGGCCGATCCCTCCGTCGGTAGGCTAGTGCCTGGCTGTCAACGTCTTTGACTGCCCAGGAGGCCCGCCGATGCTCTCTTCGAACGGGTAGGAGTCAGGGAAGTGGAGCACAGCGGTGGCACGGACTGGACTGGGCAAGGCGGTGTCCCTGGCTCGGGAGATCGCCGAGGGCGTTCTCGCCCCGCGCGCGGCGGCGGTGGACGCGGAGCAGCGGTGGCCGCAGGAGGGCGTCTCGGCGCTGCAGTCCCGGTTGGGCGGGCTGGTGGTGCCCGAGAGCTGCGGCGGGATGGGCCACGGATTGCTCGCGGTGGCGCAGGTGGGGGAGGCGACAGGGCGGGCGTGCGCGTCGACCTCGATCTGTTTCGGCATGCATCTGGTCGCCTCTGCCGTGATCGCTGCGAAGGCGAGCGATCAGCAGCAGGAGCGGTACCTGGTGCCGATCGCGGCCGGCGAGCACCTGACGACGCTGGCGTTGTCGGAGCCGGCCACGGGGGGTGAGTTCTGGCTGCCGCAGACGCGGATGGAGCGCGGCGGTGCTGACCGGCTGCGGCTGAGCGGAACCAAGAGTTTCGTCACCAACGCCGGGCATGCCGACTCCTATGTCGTCTCCACCGTGGCAGCCGACCCAGGCACGCCGCCGGGCCAGTTCTCGTGCACGGTGGTCGACGTCGATACGCCGAATCTGGTGTGGGGGGCTCCCTGGCAGGGTTTCGGCATGCGCGGCAACGCCTCGCGCAGCCTTGAACTGCGCGACGTGATGATCCCCCGCTCCCACCTCCTGGGCGAGGAGGGCGATGAGATCTGGTACGTGTTCAACGTCGTCGCCCCCTATTTCCTGCTGGCCATGGCCGGCACCTATCTCGGGGTGGCCGCCGCGGCGCTCGAGGAAGCCCGCAGGCATCTGCTGCGGCGCCGGCACGCGTACAGCAACCGCTCCTTGGCCTCGCAACCCATCGTGCAGCACCGCCTGGGGACGATGTGGGCACGCGTCGAGCGCACCCGGCGGCTGATCTACCATGCGGCCGCGGAAGCCGAGACCGGCGGCGCCGAGGCGCTGGCGGGGCTGGCGTCCTCCAAGGCCGAGGTCGCCGAAGCCGCCGAAGCGGTCATCAATGACGCACTGTCCCTGGTCGGAGGGGTCGGTTACAGCGACAACTCGCCGTTGCACCGGCTGCTGCGCGACGCGCGTGCCGCGCATGTGATGTCCCCCGTCACCGATGTGCTGCGGATCTGGACGGGGCGGGCCCTTCTGGATCAGCCGCTGCTGGGGGAATGACGGTGACCGGCATGCCACAGCCCCGTGTACTGATGGTGGGGGTCGTCGCCGAGGTCGCGGGAGCTCTGCGGGCAGAGCTCGCGCCTGTGGCTGACCTGCGGGAGATCACCGCCGAAGAGGTCGTCTCCTATACGCGGGGGGTGCCTGGTGAGCGGCACCCGACCCTGGTGGTGCTCGGCCGGCAGCTGCCGGCGCCGGTGGGTTTGGTGCACGCGGTGCGTCCGCACCCGGGCGACCTGACGGTGATCGCGGTTTCCACGCCCGTCACCGCCGCGAAACTCGCCACACTGACCCTGCTGTTCTCTCCCGATCAGGCGCGCCATCTGCCGGCCGCCCAGGTCGACCAGTTGCCCGGGGCGGCACGGGAGATGCTCCAGTCCATGGCTCGTCGGCGTACCTACAGCGCGGGGCTGGCCGCGGCCCAGCGCCAGCTGACCTCGGGCGCAGGCCTCAGCCGACAGCTCGGTGACCACCTGTTCGGGGAGTTCCTCACCCAGGCGCCGGTGGGCGCCCTCATGCTGGACGACGCGGGCTCTCTGGCCGCCTGGAATCACAAGGCCGCCGAAATCCTGTCCCTGACCGATTCGGGTTCGCTGGGCCGCCCGCTGACCGCCTTCTTCCCCTCCAGTGTCCACGCCGAAGTGGCACGCCACATCGCCGCCCCGAGTCGGCAGCGCCCCGTCGCCCCGGACACCGTCTTCGGGCGCCTGCGCCCCGACGGCAGCGATCAGGCCCTGCGGCTGGCGCCGCAGCAGGTGCTCGACGCCGAAGGGCGAGAGCGCACCCTGCTCCTCGTCGAGGACATCACCGCCCGGCTGCATGCCGAACGCATGCTGGCCGAACGCACCAGCCAAGCCCTGCTGAGCGCGGAAGTCGCCGCCGCCATCACCGCTCCCGGCTCCCTCGATGAACGCCTGCACCAGTGCATGCAGGCCGCCGTGAACCGGCTGCACGCCGCGTTCGTCTGCGTGTGGACTGTGGAGTCCTCCAGCGGCAGGCTTCGGCATGTGGCCTGTGCCGCAGCGGACCCTGGCCAGGGAGACCCGCAGGACCACGTAGTCGCCGTTCAATCGCAGGTCCAAGACATCGCCGCACGGCGTCGCCGCCGTCTCGGCACGCCTGGCGACGGCGAAGCCGGGTTCATCGGTTTCCCCTTGATCTCGGGTGGCGAGCTCATAGGCGTCCTTTCCCTGGCCACCTCACCGACAGCGCCGGGCACTACAGCAGACGCCCTGGGAAACATCGCCGACCAGATCGCCGTGGGCATCCAGCAGGACCGCCTCCTCAACCGTCTGCGCTCCACCGCCCAGGCGCTGGAGAAGCCCTTGCTGCCCCCGCATCTGCCCACGTTGCCGGGCTTCGACGTCGCTGCCCGCTACCGCCCCTTCGGCAGCGGCCTGCAGATCGGCGGCGACTTCTACGATGTCTTCACCGCCCCCGACGGCCGCCACGTCCTGGTCCTGGGAGACGTCTGTGGCAAAGGCCCCACGGCAGCCGCCATCACCGGCCTGGTCCGCCACACTCTGTGGGCCGCCGCTCAGCACACCCCCGACCCCGCCCACGTCCTCACCCTCGTCGACCGCGCCCTCAGACGCGAGAACACTCCCTTCTGCACGCTCGTCTACGCCCTTCTCGACCCCGGGCCCGCACCCGCCCGCCTCCACCTCGTCGCCGCCGGCCACCCCCCGCCTCTGCTGCGCCACGCGGATGGCACCACCGGGCTCCTGAACGTCCGCGGGCCATTGCTTGGCGCGTTCGGCGACGTGCGTCACCCGGTGACAGAGATCGATCTGTGTCCCGGGGACACCCTGATCCTCTACACCGATGGCTTCACCGAGGGAGCGGGCCCCTACAACCAGCGTGAGCCCGAAGATCTCGCCGCCACCGTTGCCAAGCATCAGCTACCCGCAGGAACGGAGCGTCCCGCCGACCATATCGCCGCAGCCCTCATGGACGACGCCCACACCTGGTGGGGCCCACACCTGCGCGACGACCTGGCCGTTCTGGCGCTCACCGCTGTGTGACTACCGTCGAACCGCTATCGACGCGCTCAGCCGTGTCGGCGTACACGTGAACGTGGTTCCGGCAAGAAACTCGTAGCCCGGCGACCATCTCGAGCTTCGTCCAGTGCTTACGCCGGGGCGCAGAGGAACCAGTCGGCGTGGGCGCGGTGGACGAGGCGGGAGGCGAGAATGGTGCCCTGGTCGGACGCGGCCATCGCTGTGTCGTCCAGGACAATGTGCATGGCATCGCTCACCGGCCGGTCGCCTGGGCCAGGCGCAGGTCCAGCTCGTTGTCCAGGTCCTGCTCCTGTGCGACGGTCGGTGCGTAGCCGTTCCGATTCTTCAGCGACGCGTGCCTTCTCCGCGCGTTCAGCCCGCTCGGCCGGGGTCAGCAGCGTCTCGGCCGGACGCGCGAGACAGGCGCGCAGTGACAATCCGTCAGCGGCCGCCATGGCCGCCTGGTGTCCGCGCGTCTTCTACCGCGCGGCCACTCTGGTGAGCGTCAGGGACGGCCGCTTGTCCGGAGCGCTGAACTCCACCGTCCCTCGGCCGCGCGTGTAGAGCTGGACGCCGGCGGTCCTGCCGAGCCCACCGTCATCGACCGTCAGGTAGACGAAGTCGCTGGACGAGCCTCTTTCGACGAACTCCCATCGACCGCTGAAGTCGGCGGGGCCGGAGAACGAGTCCGTCGACACAGCCGTGGCAGAGAACGTCCCGTCGGACTCGAGCAGGATCTCGCTGCCGGTCGCGTCGTTGCGGTACACGCCGGGCAGCTCGTCGATGTCGACTGAGCCCGTGCACCCCGAGGTGAGTACCGCGGAAGCGGCCAGTACGGCGACGAGCCACCGTCTGCCTGTCCCGTTGATCATCACGGCCTCAGCGTAGCGGCATCACGAACAGCCGGATCACCGCACTGGTCACACCCGACCACGGGAACGTCGCGGGGTGCGTGTGCCCGGCGCTGTCGAAGTCGAGACGGCCCTCGTGGACCGTGGGGGATGCACCCCGTGTCCTGGTATCCGGGTAAACGACCGGCGCGTGCGCACCTGTACAGGCTGTCGTCCCGTGCCCAACGCCGACGGTTGGGGAACCAGGCGCAGTCCGTCGACGGGTCGGGTGGGTGCTGCGTCGCTTGGCTTTCAGGGACACGCCGGGTATCGATCCGTGCGCGTGTACGGCAATGGTCAGAGCGGGATGGCTGCCGAGATCTGGAAATGATCTCGGTGCTGCACAGCTGTGAGGATCTTGGCATCGACAGCATGACTTGGAGGCACGTACCGATGACACCGACCCGCGCAGCTCTGCTCGTTGCAGCCACCGCCCTGGCGCCCGCCCTTCTCCTCACCACGCCGGCGTTCGCCACCGACTCGACGACAAACGCCCCGGCCGTGACCGCAAGGGCCGATATACCGGTGGACGAGATGTCGGAGGACGAGATGTCGGAGGAGGAGCTTCGCATCGCCGTCCTGCGTGTCCTGGCGGATGAGGACAGTGGCAGGGCTGTAGCCCGAGAGGCCAATCGCGCCCTCGACGGCACGGTGGAGGACATGCGGGGCTTCCTGGAGACCGGCTACCGTCTGGCGCAGGCTGAGGACGACCGCGTCGCCATCCTCCGAATGGTGGGGGACGAGAATTCCGGCAGGGCCGTCGTCCGAGAGGCGAACAAGGCCCTCGACACCAACACCCCCGAGGCCCTGCGGGGCTTCCTGGAGACCGGCTACCGTCTGGCGCAGGCCGAGGACGACCGCGTCGCCATCGCCCGGATCCTTGCCGACCCCACCATCAGCGACTCCCTCCGCGCGGCTGCCGAGGCTGCCATCGACGGCACACCGGAGGAACTGCGGCACTTCCTGGAGGTGGGGCAGCACGAGTTGGGCAGCTGAACCCGCTCCGGAACCGGCGGCGGCTTCCTATCGCGCCGCCCGTTCTCGACGCCGCTCGCGACACCTGGCGCTGCTGGTGCCCGCGTGCTCCAGCAGCGCACCAAGGCCTGTGCCGATCACGTCGTCACCGGCGGCGGCGCGGGGCGGGGCGGCGGGGCCGTCCGGGGCGGGACCGGCTCCGGCCGCCGTCCTCCCGCCGGTGACGGCGGACGGCGGCAACGGCGGACGGGCGGGCGGCGACGGCATCCGCCGGTGCCGTACCCGCCCGCCCTTCCGGTCCGCCGGTGGTCAGTGCACCGGGGTCGTCTTGGCGGCCCGGGACTCGGAGATCTCCTCCCCCGGTTCCATCGGGGCGGTGACGTCGTCGGCTTCGCGGCCTCCGTTGCCCAGGTGGTTGAAGACCACGTTGAGCAGGACGGCGGCGACGCAGCCGGTGGAGATCCCGGAGTCCAGGATGATCTTCGCGGTTTCCGGGAAGGCGTGGTAGAACTCCGGCGCCGTGATCGGGATGATCCCGACGGCCAGCGAGACGGCCACGATCAGGACGTTGTTGTCCTTCTCCAGACCGGCCTTGACCAGGGTCTGGATGCCGCTGGCCGCGACCGAGCCGAAGAGGACGACACCCGCGCCGCCGAGCACCGGGCGCGGTACGACGGAGATCAGGGACGCGGCCACCGGCGACAGGCCCATCAGGACCAGGAAGCCTCCGCCGGCCGCGACCACGAACCGGCTGCGGATCTTCGTCATGGCGACGAGCCCGATGTTCTGGGCGAAGGCGCTGCACATGAAGCCGTTGAACAGCGGGCTGATCGCCGAGCCGAGGGTGTCGGCGCGCAGGCCGGCCGCGATGGTCTTCTCGTCGGCGGGCCGTTCGACGATCTCCCCGAGCGCCAGCATGTCGGCGGTCGACTCGGTCATCGACACGAGCATCACCACGCACATGGAGATGATCGCGGCCAGGGCGAACTGCGGGGCGCCGAAGTGGAACGGCGACGGGAAGCCGACGATGTCCGCCTCGGTGACCGGGCTGAAGTCGGTGACGCCGAACGGTATGGCGACCAGCGTGCCCAGGACCAGGCCTATGAGGACGGCGATCTGCTTGACGAAGCCTCGGGTGAACCGCCGCAGCACCAGGACCAGGACGAGTGTGATCGCCGCCAGGCCGAGGTAGGTGGTCGAACCGTAGTCGTCCGCCCCCGGGTTCGGCCCCTGTGCCCAGCCGAAGGCGACGGGCAGCAGCGAGACGCCGATCAGGGTGATGACGGTGCCGGTGACGACCGGCGGGAAGAACCTGACCAGCTTGCTGAAGTACGGGGCGGCGACGAAGCCCAGCAGGCCGGCGACGATGATCGCGCCGAAGATGACCGGCAGGGCGTCGGCCTTGTCGTCGGTCGTGTCGATGATGGCGAGCATCGGGGCGACACCGGCGAAGGTGACGCCGTTGACGAACGGCAGCCGGGCGCCGATCTTCCAGACGCCGAGAGTCTGGAGGAAGGTGGCGAGGCCGGCGGTGAAGAGGCTGGCACCGGTGAGGAAGGTGAGTTCGGTGCCCGAGAGCCCTACGGCGGCTCCGACGATCAGGGGCGGGGCCACCACGCCCGCGTACATGGCGGCCACGTGCTGCAGGCCGCTGGTGAACATCTTCAAGGGCGGGAGCGTCTCGTCGACCGGGTGCTTCCGGTCCGCCGGGGCGGCTCCTGCGTCGGTGGCGTCTGCGTCGTTGCGAAACCTGGGCTTGGCGGCCACGTGGGTTCCTCCGGTCGGTTACACGTGCTCGGGGACGTGGGTTTCAGGGAGGTGTTGCAGGTATTGCGCCCGGGGGGTGAGCCGTCAGGGAATGCCGGCACCCTTCACCGTTCCGGGGGGTGCGTACCTCATTGCGGTACGGCACCCCCCG
>NZ_BAAASR010000013.1:56369-105378 GCF_039532985.1 Streptomyces gobitricini
CGAGGGCCGTCCCCCTCGACCGGACTTCGTGGATCGCCCACCCGCGTCAGGCGCGGGCGGCGATGTGCGCCACCAGGGGGTCAGCCCTGGGCGGCGATACGGGCGAGGCGCTGGGCCTCGTCCCGGGTGGAGCGCGCGATGGCGTCCTCGTCCACCTTCAGCAGGCGGTTGTCCGCGACGATCTGCTCGCCGTTGACGAACGACGCGGTGACCGGGGCCGCCGCGCCGAAGACGAGCGCGGTCACCGGGTCGGCGATCGAGGCGTGCGCGAGCGTGTCCAGCTTCCACAGCACCAGGTCGGCGAGCTTGCCCGCTTCCAGGGAGCCGATCTGGGAGGCCCGGCCGAGGACCTGGGCGCCACCGTACGTACCGAGGCGCAGGGCCTGACGGGCGTTCAGGGCGGCCTCGCGGTGCACCGGGTTGAGGCGGTTGATCAGCAGCGCGTTGCGCAGCTCGGTGTGGAGCTCACCGGACTCGTTGGAGGCGGTGCCGTCGACGCCGAGGCCCACCGGGACGCCGGCCTTGAGCATGTCGGGCACGCGGGCGATGCCGGCCGCGAGGCGGGCGTTGGACGACGGGCAGTGTGCCACACCGGTCTTCGTGCGGGCGAAGGCCTCGATGTCGGAGTCGTTCATGTGGACGCAGTGCGCCATCCACACGTCCTCGCCGAGCCAGCCGGTTGACTCGAAGTAGTCGGTGGGGCCCATGCCGAACAGTTCCTTGCAGAACTGCTCCTCCTCCACGGTCTCCGAGCCGTGGGTGTGCAGGCGCACGCCGAGGCGGCGCGCCAGCTCGGCACCCTGCTTGAGCAGTTCGGTGGAGACGGAGAACGGCGAGCAGGGCGCGACGGCGACCTGTGTCATGGCGTCGAAGGAGGCGTCGTGGTGCTTCTTGACGGTCTCCTCGGTGGCGGCGAGGGCTCCTTCGAGGGTCTCGACGGCGAAGTCCGGCGGCAGGCCGCCGTCCTTCTCGCTGCGGTCCATGGAACCGCGGGCCAGGGTGAAGCGGACACCCATCTCGGACGCGGCCCTGATGATGGCGCCGGACAGGTCGCCGGAGTCCTTGGGGTAGACGTAGTGGTGGTCCATGGCGGTGGTGACGCCGCCGCGGGCCATCATGCCCAGGGAGCCCTGGGCCGCCGCGTACCCCATCTGCTCGTCGATGCGCGCCCACGTCGGGTAGAGCGCGACGAGCCAGTTGAAGAGGTTGTGGTCGGTGGCCAGGCCCCGGGTGATCCACTGGTAGAAGTGGTGGTGCGTGTTGATCAGGCCGGGGGTGACGAGGTGGCCGGTGGCGTCGATGCGCCGTACGACGTTCTCCAAGCCCTCGGGGGCCTTGCCTGCTCCGATCGACTCGATCCTGTTGCCCGCGATGACGAGGTGACCCGAGGCGTACTCGGTGTCATTGGCGTCGACGGTCGCGATCGCGCAGTTCTCGATCACGATGCGCCGGGGGGCGCTCTGGGCTGCCGAAGGTGCCATGGTGCTTCCTTCTTCTGTCAGTGGCGGTGGCTGGGGGTCCCCCCTGGACGGAAGTCCCCGGGGGAGGGCACGGCAGGACCCTAGGAGGATTTGAGTGCCGGGGCCGTGTGACGGCTCCGGGTGCCGAGGTGGTGGAAGAACAGGTTGAGCAGGACCGCGACGAGCGCTCCGGCGCTGATCCCGGAGCCGAGGACGGTCTGTGCCCAGGCCGGGAACTGTGTGTAGAAGGTGGGGGCGGCCAGCGGGATGATGCCGGCTCCCAGGGCGACGGCCACCAGGATGATGTTGGAGCTGTCGTCGAGCCCGGCCTCGGACAGCGTACGGATGCCGCTGACCGCGATCGAGCCGAAGAGGACGATACCGGCGCCGCCCAGGACGGGCATCGGGACGAGCGAGACGACCGCGCCGAGCACCGGGAGGATCCCGAGGACCAGGAGCGCGCCGCCGGCGACCGCGACGACGTAGCGGCTGCGCACCCGGGTGAGGGAGACGACGCCGACGTTCTGGGCGAAGGCGGAGGTGGGGAACCCGCCGAAAACGGGGCCGATCAGGGTGGCGATGCCGTCGGTGCGCAGGCCCCGGGTGATGGTTCTCCCGTCGGTGCGGCGTTCGCAGATCTCGCCGAGGGCGAGCATTCCCGCGCTGGACTCGGTCATCAGCACCAGCATCACGATGCACAGGGAGAGGATCGCGGCCGGCTGGAACTCGGGGGCGCCGAAGGCGAAGGGCGAGGGCAGGGCCGCGACCGGCGCCTCGCTCAGGGTGGTGAGGTCGGCCATGCCGAAGGGGATCGCGGCGAGCGTGCCGATGAACAGTCCCAGCAGCAGGGCGATCTGCTTGACGAACCCCCGTCCGAAGCGCTGGAAGAGCAGGATGACGACAAGGGTGAAGGCGGCGAGCGCCAGGTACTTCATGGCACCGAAGTCGGCGGCGTGCGGGTCCCCGCCCTGGGCCCAGCTCACCGGTACGGGCATCAGGGTCACCCCGATGAGGGTGATGACCACGCCGGTGACGAGGGGCGGGAAGAAGCGGAGCAGCCGGCCGAAGAAGGGCCCGACGGCGAGGCAGAACGCTCCGGCGACCATCACGGCGCCGTAGATGGTGGGCAGTTGGTGACCGGGGGCGCTGGTCTCGGCGATGGCGAGCATCGGCGCGATACCCGCGGAGGAGGCGGCGTTGACGAACGGCAGCCGGTTCCCGGCGAAGTTCGTGGCACCGATGGTCTGCAGGATGGTGGCGAGTCCCGCGATGAGCAGGCTCGCCGCGATCAGCCGGGTCATCCCGGCGGCGTCCAGGCCGACGGCCTGGCCGATGATGAGCGGAGGGGTGACCACGCCCGCGTACATGGCGGCGATGTGCTGGAGTGCGGCGGGGACGAGCCGCGCGAAGGGAAGTTTCTCGTCCACCGGGTGGCAGGGGTTCTTCTCCGGTGGGGTGGAACACGGGCCTTCTGCTGCCGGCCCCGATGCAGGCTGTGCCATTGCTGGTCCCTCCGGTCCGGTGCCGCCCCGCCCGACTGCGGGCGGGCGGGGCGGTCATCGGCCTGGCGTCAGAGGTTGGTCATGTCGACCGGGATCTGCGGCTCCACACCGTCCCGGAGGATGGTGGCCTCGATGAGGCCGTACGGGCGGTCCGCCGCGAAGTAGACCTCGTTGTCGTTCTTCAGCCCGAACGGCTCGAGGTCCACCAGGAAGTGGTGCTTGTTCGGCAGGGAGAAGCGCACCTCGTCGATCTCCGACCGGTTGTTGATGATGCGCGAGCCCATCTGGTACAGCGTCTGCTGCAGCGACAGGGAGTAGGTCTCGGCGAAGGCCTGGAGCATGTGCTTCCTGACCTGCTCGTAGGACTTCTCCCAGTTGGGCATCCGCTGCTCGTCGTCGGTCCAGTTGAACCGCCAGCGGCCGGAGACCTGGGTGGCGAGGATGCGGTCGTACGCCTCCTGGAGGGTGGTGTACTTGTCCTTCACGTACCCCCAGAACTCCGAGTTGGTGGAGTTCATGACGACCAGGTCCTTCAGGCCGGATATGACCTGCCAGTTCTCACCGTCGTAGGTGATCTCCGTGACGCGGGTCTCCTGGCCCTTGCGGACGAAGGAGTGCTTGACCTCGTCGGCGCCGATGAACTTGGAGTTGGCGTCGGAGGTCTCGATGCGCTCCCAGGCGTACTCCTCGATGCGGATGCGCGCCCGGTGGATCGGCTCCTGCGACGTCACGAAGTGGCGGGCGAGGTGGATGCCGAACTGCTCGGCGGACTCGATGCCGTACTCCTTGGCGAACGCGTACACCGTGTTCTTGGTGGTGTCGGTCGGCAGGACGTTGGCGTTGGAGCCGGAGTAGTGGACGTCGTCCATGTCGCCGGAGAGGGCGACCGAGACGTTCAGGTCCTTGATGTGATGGGTGTCGCCGTCCCGCGTGATCTTGACGACGCGGTTCTCTGCTTTGCCGTACTGGTTCTGGCCGAGAATCGTGGGCATGTGTCTGCTAGCTCCCTCGGTAAACGGAGTAGCCGAACGGGTTGAGCAGCAGCGGTACGTGGTAGTGCTCGCCCGGCACGACGGCGAACGTGATCGCCACCTCCGGGAAGAACGCGCCGCTGTCCCTTACGCGGGGGGCGTCCTGCTGCGCCTCGGCTTGCTTCTTGTCGAAGTACGCCTCGGTCTCGAAGTCGAGACGTACGTGGGTGGTGCCTTCCGGCAGGGCCGGCAGGTCCTTGCAGCGCCCGTCCGCGTCGGTCGCCGAGCCGCCGAGCGTCACCCACTGCGCGCCGGACCCGTTGCGGGCCGACAGGGAGACGGCGACGCCCTCGGCGGGGCGGCCGACGCTGGTGTCCAGGATGTGCGTGGACACCGACGCGGTGGTCTCGGTGCTCATGCGGCGCTCTCTTCCTCTACGAGACGGGTCAGCCGGATACGGTTGATCTTGCCCAGTTCGGCGCGGACGATCTCCCGCTCCTGCTCGGGCGAGTTCCCGATCCGGTCGCGGACCGCGTCGCGCATCTGCTCGCCGGTCCTGCCGGTGGCGCAGATGAGGAAGACGTGTCCGAACTTCTCCTGGTAGGCCAGGTTCAGTTCGAGCATCTCGGCCTTG
This sequence comes from Streptomyces gobitricini, assembly GCF_039532985.1. NCBI lineage: Bacteria > Bacillati > Actinomycetota > Actinomycetes > Kitasatosporales > Streptomycetaceae > Streptomyces > Streptomyces gobitricini. Next base: position 60,937 of record NZ_BAAASR010000013.1, read on the forward strand.
AGGTCCTCGGAGGCACCGGCCATCCCGCTCTGTTCGCGGGAGGAGGTCGGGTCACCGGGCTTCGGGCGGCCGATCGGCGGGTGCCCCGCCATCGCCTCGGCCAGGTCCTCCGCCGTCAGCTCGGCCGTGGCGGCGTCGCTGGCGAGAAGGAGGGCCTCGGTGGTGGCGTACGGGCGCTGGGCGAGCAGCTTGCTCCCCCACGCCGAGCTGGCGCACACCTCGTGCAGGGCGGCGAGCGCTTCGCTGTCCGCGGAGGTGTTGAACCGGGTGAGGCTCGCGGGGGGTTCGGGGGTCTCCCCCGAAAGGCGCTGTGTACTCGAAGTCACGGGAGCCTCCGTGGCTGTTTTCCTGTGCTTGGACGGGCTGCGGATAGCTAACGCCCTGGTGCGACGCCCCGTCAACACTTTGTTGAAACTTCGGTAAGACAAAAGCCGCCGTCCCGACATGTGGACGGCGGCCGACCGCGCAGGGTGCTCAGCTACTCACTCTTGGCCGCGTTCTCGCGGTTCAGGTAGTTGTACACGGTGAAGCGGCTGACCCCGAGCGCGCCCGCGACCGTCTCGACCCCGTGCCGGACGGAGAACGCGCCCCGTGCCTCCAGCGTACGTACGACCGCCTGTTTGGTCTTGCGGTCCAGCTCCGACAGCGGCTTCCCGTGCCGCCGCTCCATCGCCGCCAGGATGTGGTCCAGCGAGTCCGCGAGCTGCGGCAGCCGGACGGCGAGGACGTCCTCGCCCTCCCAGGCCAGCACCACGTCGTCGGCCGTGGCCTGCTCCGGGGCCAGTATCTTGGCGCCCATCGCGTCCACCAGCGGCTTCACCGCGGTGACCAGGGGGTGATCTCCCGGCTCGATCACTTGTCGTCCTCCCCGGCCGCACCGGTCGTACCGGTGGTGCCAGCCTCGCCGATCACGTTGACCTGCAACGACACCCGGGTGGCACCGGCGCCCAGGGCCTGACGGAGGAGGGCGTCGACCGCGGTGAGCACCGCGTCGGCGCCGCCTTCGGCCGTGTTGCCGAACGGGCCCACGTCCACGGCGTCCAGATCGGCCGCCTGGATGACCTCACGGGCCACCACCGCGTGGGCGGGGGCCTCGTCGAGATCGAAGGGCTCTGTCGTGAACTCCACTCTCAGTCGCTGCATGCCCCCACGTTAAGCAATCGCGGCGGCGGCGTGCGACGGACGGGGGGCCCTGGCCCGTAGAGCAGGTGACACAGGCCGACAGGGAGGGCGTACGTCATGGGAGCAGCACGCAGGGCCGGGGCGGTCCGGGGCACGGTGGCCGCGGCGGCGGCGATGGCGGCGCTGAGCGGGTCGCAGGCACCGGGAGCGGCGGCCTCGGCGTCGGGCGGGGAGACCCCGGCGGCGGCCGGGGCGAGCGTGTCCGGCGACTCGCCGTACCGCACGGAGCTGCCGCCGCTGCGGACGCCGGACGCGCCGGGCAGCCCGGACAGGGGGCGCTCGCCGGCCGGGCGGGACGCGGTCGCGGCGGCCGGCGGCTCGTTGCCGGCCACCGTGTTCGCGGCGTACCGGCGGGCGGAGGACCTGCTGAAGGGCAGCGCGCCCGGCTGCGGCCTGCGGTGGCAACTGCTCGCGGCGATCGGCCAGGTCGAGTCGGGGCACGCCCGGGGCGGCCGGGTGGGCGCGGACGGGACGACCCTGACGCCGATCCTGGGGCCGCGCCTGGACGGCAACGGGTTCGCGCTGATCCGGGACACGGACGGCGGCGCGCACGACGGGGACGCGGTGTACGACCGGGCGGTCGGGCCCATGCAGTTCATCCCCTCGACCTGGGCCCGCTGGGGCGCCGACGCGGACGGGGACGGCGACGCCGACCCCGGCAACATCCACGACGCGGCACTCGCGGCGGGACGTTACCTCTGCGCGGGCGGACGGGATCTCTCCGACCCGCACGACCTGGACCGCGCGATCCTCGGCTACAACCACTCGACCGCCTACCTGCGCACGGTCAGGGCGTGGTTCACGTACTACCTGGGAGGCCACCGGGTGGTCCCTGACCGGGCGGGGGTGACGGGGGCGCGGCCGGAGGCCCCGCCGTCGCGGACGCCCGCCCGGCCGACCGGTGACGGGGACGACGGGCGCACCGCCCCGCCCTCCCCCACGCCGTCGCGGGCGCCCGCGCCCACCCGTGCGCCGGCGCCCGCGCAGTCGTCGTCCCCGTCGTCCCCGCCGCCGTCGTCCGCTCCGGCTCCGTCGTCCGCTCCCACGTGGCCGGGAGGCTCGTCGGGCACTCCTTCGGAAGCAGTTCTTCCACTTCCGGGTCCTGGCGCCGTCCTGCCTGGTGGATCCGTGGGCAACGGTAAGGACTCGATGGTTTCCACCCCCTCCACAACTCCGGATACCGGGCGGTAATGTCGCGCTCCCCGCAGGCGTCAGGGGCCTGCGGGTGAGCGACAAGGGGCCCTCATGGCTACGGACATGCACGCACCGTCGGACGACGAACGGTGGCAGCGGGCGTGGAGCCACCGCGAGCAGCTGCTCAAGGTGGCCCGCCGCCGGTCCCTGAGCCCCGAGGACGCCGAGGACGCCGTGCACGAGGCGATGCTGCGGGCGGCGGAGCAGCCCCACCTCGACGACGAGCGCCTCGGCGCCTGGCTGACGACGGTGACCATGCGGCTGTGCGTCGACCGCCACCGGCAGGTCCACCGCGAGGCGGAGGTGCGCCGGAGCCCCAGGCTCCACGCGCCCGGCCCGGCGCCGGTCGACGAGCTGGTGTGCGACCGGGCCGAGGCGAAGTGGCTGGCCGTACGGAGCGGGGAGCTGCCCGCGCGGCAGGCGGAGGCGCTCTGGCTCAAGTCCGAGGACCTGGACGTCGGGCAGGTCGCCCACAAGATGGGCCTCAGCTACCGGACGGTCGAGTCACTGCTGGCCCGGGCCCGGCGTACGCTGCGCGACTCCCTGGCCGCCACGCTGGCCCTGGCCCTGTGGCTCTGCGGACGCGGCCGGCCTCGCGGGGTGGGCAACGCGCACATGGTGGCCGCGGCCTCGACGGCGGCCACCCTGGCCGTCGCGGGGTTCGTGGCGCCCCACGCCCACGAGTGGTCCCAGGACCGCCCCGCGTCCTCACCGGCGACGTCCGGAGCGGCGGACGCCCGCCCCGGTGACGGCGCCCGCTCGCCGTCGCCCCGGGTCTTCGGCCGACCCCGGGAGCAGGCCCCGCGGGAGCGGCGCGGCACTCCCGCCCCGGGTGGCACACCGGCGGCGGCGTCCCCCCTCCCTGGGCTGCCGCGGCCGCCCGCCGCGGACGTGCCGCCGGTCCCGGCGGTTCCCGGCCTGCCCGGCGTACCGCGCGTGCCCCAGGCGCCGGACCTGCCCGTTCCCGTCGTACCGCCCCTGCCGCCGGGGCACGTCACCACGCTGAACGCCCCGGTGCCGGACGTGGCGGCGGAGGCACCGGTGGAGGTGCCGGTGCCGGACGTGGCGGACGTACCCGACCCGCGTTCCGCCCCCGTGCCCCGCCCGTAAAAAATTCTCGGTCCCGTCGCGACGGACGGGCCGCCCCTCCCCGTAGAGCAGATGTCGGAGCTGCTCCACGGCTGAAGGGTGAACCGGATGGGTGTCGAGATCTGTGTGGAAGGACTGACGAAGTCCTTCGGCCACCAGGTCATCTGGCAGGACGTCTCGCTGACGCTGCCCGCCGGGGAGATCTCGGTCATGCTCGGCCCCTCGGGCACGGGCAAGTCCGTGTTCCTCAAGACGCTCGTGGGGCTGCTGAAGCCCGACCGCGGGTCGATCGTCATCGCGGGCCGTGACATCACACGGCTGCGCGAGCACGAGCTGTACGAGGTGCGGAAGCTCTTCGGGGTCCTCTTCCAGGACGGCGCGCTGTTCGGGTCGATGAACCTGTACGACAACATCGCCTTCCCGCTGCGGGAGCACACCCGCAAGACGGAGAGCGAGGTCCGGCGGATCGTCCTGGAGAAGATGGACATGGTCGGGCTGCTCGGGGCCGAGGAGAAGCTGCCCGGCGAGATCTCCGGCGGAATGCGCAAGCGGGCGGGGCTGGCGCGGGCGCTGGTGCTCGATCCGGAGATCATCCTGTTCGACGAGCCGGACTCCGGCCTCGACCCCGTACGCGTGGCGTACCTCAACCAGCTGATCGTCGACCTCAACGCCCAGATCGACGCGACCTTCCTGATCGTCACGCACGACATCGCCTCCGCCCGCCAGGTCCCGGACAACATCGGGCTGCTGTTCCGCCGCGAGCTGGTCATGTTCGGGCCCCGCGAGAAGCTGCTGACCAGCGACGAGCCGGTCGTACGGCAATTCCTCAACGGCCGGATGCAGGGGCCGATCGGCATGGCGGAGGAGAAGGACGCCGCGCAGGTCGCGCAGGAGCTCGCCGAGATCGACAGGTCCACCGGCGGCGACGCCGTACGGGACATGACGCCCCGCCTGCTGCCGAGCCCGGAGATCACCCGCCCGCCCCGCTGGGAAGCGATCGCGGGGCGCGAGGCCGAGCGGCCGGCCGAGCGCGGAACCGGACACGGGGCCGCCGCACACAGCGGGCGCGAGCCCCACGGCGGTCCCCCGCCGAAAGCCGAGCCCGAACCGGAGGCCGAGCCCGGCCCCGAGACCCGCCCCGCGCCCGAACCCGGAACCCTGCCCAAGACCGCGGCCCACCCCGGCCCCGAGACCGAGACCGGTACCGGGGCCGGGAGCGGGCGGGGGGCGCGGGCATGAGCCTGTCCCCCATCGGCGCCCTGCGGCACTCGGGCAGCCTGTTCGCGCTGGCGCTGGACGTGCTGCGCACACTGCCCCGGCGCCCGTTCCAGGTGCGGGAGTTCATCCAGCAGGCCTGGTTCATCGCGAGCGTGACGATCCTGCCGACCGCCCTGGTCTCCATCCCCTTCGGCGCGGTCATCGCCCTCCAGATCGGCAGCCTGACCCGGCAGCTCGGCGCCCAGTCGTTCTCGGGCGCCGCCTCCGTCCTCGCCGTACTGCGTGAGGCGTCGCCGATCGTCACCGCGCTGCTGATCGCGGGCGCGGGCGGCACCGCGATCTGCGCGGACCTCGGGGCGCGGAAGATCCGCGAGGAGATCGACGCCATGCAGGTGCTGGGCATCGACCCGATCCACCGCCTCGTCGTCCCGCGCGTCCTCGCCTCCATGGTGGTGGCGGTCCTCCTCAACGGCCTCGTCTCGGTCGTCGGTGTGGCCGGCGGTTACTTCTTCAACGTCGTGCTACAGAACGGCACGCCCGGCGCGTACCTGGCCTCCTTCACCTCCCTCGCCCAGATCTCCGACCTGTGGGTGGCCGAGCTCAAGGCCCTGGTCTTCGGGGCGATCTCGGCGATCGTCGCCTCGTACAAGGGGCTGACGGCGAAGGGCGGTCCCAAGGGCGTGGGCGACGCCGTGAACCAGGCGGTGGTGATCACCTTCATGTTGCTGTTCGTGACGAACTTCGTGATGACCGCCGTGTACTTCCAAGTCGTTCCGCAGAAGGGGTGACGGCACATGGCCCTGTTGCACCGCCTGGAGGAGCTGGGCGCCCAACTCGTCTTCTACGGCCGCTCCCTGGCCTGGACCGGCCGCACCCTGCGCCGCTACAAGAAGGAGACCCTGCGGCTGCTGGCCGAGGTGAGCTTCGGGCGCGGCGCGCTCGCGGTGGTCGGCGGAACGGTGGGCGTCATCGCGTTCCTGTCGTTCTTCACCGGCACGGAGGTGGGCCTCCAGGGGTACGCCGCGCTCAACCAGCTGGGCACGTCGAACTTCGTGGCGTTCCTCTCGGCGTACTTCAACACCCGGGAGATCGCCCCGCTGGTGGCCGGGCTGGCGCTGTCGGCCACCGTCGGGGCCGGGTTCACCGCCCAGCTGGGCGCGATGCGGATCAGCGAGGAGACGGACGCGCTGGAGGTGATGGGCGTCCCGTCGCTGCCGTTCCTCGTCACGACCCGGATGATCGCCGGTTTCGTGGCGGTGGTCCCGCTGTACGTGGTGGGGCTGCTCTCCTCGTACTTCGCCGCCCGCACCATCACCACCGGCTACTACGGGCAGTCGGCGGGCACGTACGACCACTACTTCCAGCAGTACCTGCCACCGGTGGACGTGCTGTGGTCCTTCGGCAAGGTGATCGTCTTCGCCGTCGTGGTCATCCTGGTGCACTGCTACTACGGCTACTGCGCGAGCGGCGGCCCGGCCGGTGTCGGCGTCGCGGTGGGCCGGGGCGTGCGGACGTCCATCGTCGCCATCAACGTCCTGGACTTCTTCCTCAGCCTGGCGATCTGGGGCGCCAGCACGACCGTACGGATAGCGGGGTAGGGGCCGATGCGCACATCTGTGAAACTGCGGCTGTACGGGGTGGTGTTCATCGCCGTCCTCGCCCTGCTGCTGTCGCTGTCCGTCGCCGTCTACCAGCAGGTGTTCACGCCGGTCGTGCGGATCACGCTGGAGGCCGGCACGCTCGGCAATCAGCTGGAGCCGCGCGCCGACGTCAAGCTGCGCGGGCTGCTGGTGGGCGAGGTGCGCCGGGTGCGGGCCGACGGGGAGAAGGCCACCCTCGACATCGCGCTGAAGCCGGAGCACGTCCCCCGTATCCCGGCCGACGTGCGGGCGTGGCTGCTGCCCAAGACGCTGTTCGGCGAGAAGTACGTCGACCTGGTCGCCCCGCCCGGCTCGGCGGCACGGCCCATCCGCGCCGGTGACGTCATCGGCCAGGACCGCACCGAGGCCGGCATGGAGGTGCAGCAGCTGATGAACGACCTGCTGCCGCTGCTGCGGGCCGTGCAGCCCGCCGAGCTCAACGCCACCCTCTCCGCGTTCGCCACCGCCCTGGAGGGCCGCGGCGACCGGATCGGCGACAACCTCGTACGCGTCGAGGACTACCTGAGTCGGCTGAACCCGCACATGCCGTCCATCAAGGAGAACATCTCGCGGTTCGCCGATGTGGCCGAGGTGTACGGAGACGCCGCGCCCGATCTGATGAAGATCCTGCGCAACACCGTCACCACCAGCCGCACCATCGTCGAGAAGCAGGACCAGCTGGCCGCCCTGTTCACCTCCACGGCGACCATGTCCCGCACCGCCGACGGATTCCTCGACGACAACGGCGGACGGCTCATCACCCTGGGCCGCGTCTCCCGCCCCACGCTGGCGCTGTTCGCCCGTTACGCGCCGGAGTACCCGTGCCTGCTCAAGGGCCTGGTGCGGCAGGAGGAGGCGGCGGAAGAGACCTTCAGAGGCGGAAGAATGCGCATCACCCTGGAAATCGTCCACCCCCGCCCGGGTTACGAGCCGGGTGAGGAGCCGCGCTACGCGGACCGTTCCGGCCCGGATTGCAGAGGGCTCCCCGGGCCCGGTGTCCCGGCCGGGCACACCAAACTGAACGACGGTACGCGCGAGGTGGCGGCCGGCGGGACGGCCACGGCCCCGCACCGGTCGTCCGCCACGGCGGCCGAGCAGCGGGCCGTGAGCTCGCTCGTCGCGCCCGTCATGGGCGTACCGGCCGACGAGGTGCCCTCGGTGGCGACGCTGCTGTTCGGTCCGATGGCCCGTGGGACGGCGGTGAGCGTCGTATGAGCAGCAACGCCCGGAGCACGGCGGCACCTCTGATCAAGTTCGGTGTCTTCGCGGTGGTGACGATCCTCGCCACCACGCTGCTCGCGGCCACCATCGTCAGCATCTCGTTCACTCCCGAGCACACGTACAAGGCCGTGTTCAGCGATGTCACCAGCCTGGAGGAGGGCGACGACATCCGGGTGGCGGGCGTGCGGGTCGGCGCGGTGGAGGCCATAAGGGTCAAACACGGCGCCGTGAAGGACCGGGCGCTGGCGGAGGTCACGTTCACCGTCACCCGCGACCGGCCGCTGCTGAGCGGCACCGGCGCCGTCATCCGCTACCGCAGCCTGGTCGGGCAGCGGTACATCGCGCTGACGGAAGGGGCGGGCGACGGCACCCGGTTGCCACCGGGCGGAACGATCCCGCTGTCGCGCACCCAGCCCGCCCTGGACCTCAACGCGCTGCTGAACGGGTTCAAGCCGCTGTTCGCGGCCCTCAGCCCCGAGGACGTCAACCAGCTCGCCACCGAGATCATCAAGACCCTCCAGGGCGAGGGCGGCACGGTGAACAGCCTGCTGGCGCACACGGCCTCGCTCACCACCACGCTCGCCGACCGGGACCAGCTGATCGGCTCGGTGATCGACAACCTCAACACCGTGCTGGCGACGCTCGACGAGCGCGGCGCCCGCTTCTCGGGGCTGATCGAGCAGCTCCAGCGAGTGATCTCCGGGCTGTCCGCGGACCGCAAGCCCATCGGGGAGTCCCTGGTGAACATCAACAACCTCACGGAGGCCACCTCCGGCCTCCTGGCGGACGCCCGGCCGCCGCTGAAGGCCGACATCGCCGAGCTGGCCGAGCTGACCGGAACGCTGAACGACAACGAGAAGACCGTGGAGGGCGTCCTGAAGCGGCTGCCGAACAAGCTCGACAAGCTGACGAGGACCGCCTCGTACGGCTCCTGGTTCAACTTCTACCTCTGCGACTTCGACGGCCGGATCGTGCTGCCGAAGACGCGGGAGGTCATCACCCCCGAGTTCCACGTCGCCCGGGCGAGGTGCGCGTGAAGCCCCGCATGATCCCGTTCCGCGACCGGAACCCGGTCACCATCGGCGCGGCGGGCCTGACCGCCCTCGCCCTGCTGACCGTCGCCGCGTTCAACGCCGACGATCTGCCGCTGATCGGCGACGGTGAGACGTACAGCGCGGCGTTCTCCGAGGCCGGTGGCCTCAAACCGGGCGACGAGGTGCGGATCGCCGGGGTGAAGGTCGGCAAGGTCGACGAGGTGGACCTGGACGGAGACCACGTGAAGGTGGTCTTCCGCGTCAAGGGCGAGCCCTCCTTCGGTACGAGGACGGGCGCGTCGATCCGCATCAAGACGATCCTGGGCGCCAAGTACCTGGCGCTGGAACCGAAGGGGCCGGGGCGGCTGGATCCGGACAGCGAGATCCCGCTGAGCCGGACGACCCCCGCGTACGACGTCGTGACGGCCTTCAGCGACCTGACGACCACGACCGAGCAGGTCGACACGGAGCGGCTGGCGACGGCGCTTGACACCATCTCGACCACGTTCGAGGACTCCCCCGCCGAGGTCCGCGCCTCCATCCAGGGCCTGTCGCGGATCTCTCGTACGGTCGCCTCCCGCGACCAGGCGCTGCGGGAGCTCCTCGGCCACGCCAAGGGCGTCAGCGGGGTGCTCGCCGAGCGGTCGGGCGAGTTCCGGGCGCTGGTCAAGGACGGCGACAAGCTGTTCACCGAGATCTCGAACCGGCGGGCGGCGATCCACGCCCTGCTCAAGAGCTCGGCCGCCCTGGGGATCCAGCTCTCCGGCCTGGTCAGGGAGAACAGCAAGGAGATCGGGCCCGCGCTCGCCGGCCTGAACCAGGTGGTGGCGATGCTCGAACGCAACCAGGCGAGCCTCGACCGCTCGATCAAGCTGATGGCGCCCTACGTCCGGCTCTTCACCAACACCCTGGGCAACGGCCGCTGGTTCGACAGCTACATCCAGAACATGGTCGCCGCGCCGGTGGTCCCGCGCACGGGAGGCACCTCATGAAGCTCGGGAAGGCCATGAAAGCGGTGACGGCCACGAAGCCGATGGCTGCCGTGAAGACGGTGAAGGCGGTGAAGGCGGTGAAGGCGGTGAAGGCCGTTAAAGCCGTTGAGGCCCTGAAGAGGGTGAAGGGCGTGAAGGGCGCGTGGGCCGCGAGGGCCGCGAAGTCGCGTCGCGCGGTGGCACTGGTGGTCGCCCTCGCCGTCGTCGCCGCGGGCGCCGTACTGCTGTGGCCCACGGCCGAGCCCGTCCGGATCACCGCGTACTTCCCGCGCACGGTCGGCATCTACCCCGGTTCGGACGTGCGGGTTCTGGGCGTGCGGATCGGTGAGGTCAGGACGGTCACCCCGCAGGGCGAGCGGGTACGGGTGACGCTGGAGTACGACGCCGGGCGCAAGGTGCCGGCGGGCGCGAAAGCGGCCATCATCAACTCGTCGGTCGTCAGCGACCGTTACGTCCAACTGCTGCCGGTGTACCGCGGCGGACCGGCGCTGCGGGACGGCGACGTCATCCCGGAGCACCGGACGGCCGTACCGGTCGAACTGGACCGGGTCTTCGACAGCCTGCACACGACGTCCCAGGCGCTGGGCCCGCGCGGCGCGAACAAGGACGGGTCCCTGTCCCGGCTGCTGGGCGTGAGCGCGGACAACCTCGAAGGGCAGGGGGAGAACCTGCACCGGACGGTGGAGGACCTGTCCCTGGCCGTGACGACGCTGTCGGACGGGCGGCAGGACCTGTTCTCCACCATCCGCAACCTCCAGGTGTTCACGGCGGCGCTGGCCGCCGACGACAGAAGCGTCCGGTCGTTCAACGACAGTCTGGCGGAGGTGGCCGGCCAGCTCGCCGGGGAGCGCGAGGACCTGGCGGCCGCGCTCCGGCACCTGGGGGTGGCGCTGGCGGACGTGTCCGAGTTCGTGCGGAAGAACAAGAAGTCCCTCTCCTCGAACGTGGAGGGGCTCTCCGAGGTCACCAAGGTGCTGGTGACACAGCGCGCCGCGCTGGCGGAGGTGCTGGAGGTGGCGCCCACCGGGCTGTCGAACCTCCAGAACGCCTACAACCCGTCCTCCGGGACCCTCGACACCCGTAACAATCCCGACCAGCCGCAGGACCCCGCGTCGTTGCTGTGCTCGCTGCTCAGCACGACGGGCGAGGCGAAGGCGGCGGACTGCAAGGAGCTGAGGAAGCTGTTCGCCTCCCTTCCCGAGCTCGGCCCGCCACCGGCGGTGCCCGCCGCCGGAACCGGCTCCGTCGACCGGACACTCGGCGGAATCCTGGAGGAGGACGTATGAGAGGACGTATGAGGGGCCTCCGGGTGACCGCGCTGGCGTGGTCGGCGGCCGGGTCGCTGCTGCTGACGGGCTGCGACTTCGACGGGCTGTACGACGTGGGACTGCCGGGCGGCGCGGCGGCCGGCGGTGACGCGTACCGGGTGACGGTCGAGTTCCGGGACGTCCTGGACCTGGTGCCGCAGTCGGCGGTGAAGGTGAACAACGTGACCGTCGGCGCGGTCGAGAAGGTGGAGCTGGACGGCTGGCACGCGCGCGTGCGGCTGCGCGTCGCCGGCTCGGTGAAGCTGCCGGGCAACGCGGTCGCCGAGCTGCGGCAGACCAGCATGCTCGGTGAGAAGTACGTGGCTCTCTCGGCGCCCGTGGGCGCGGCACCGGCCGGACGGCTGAAGGACGGGGCGCGGATCCCGCTGTCCCGCAGCGGCCGCAACCCGGAGATCGAGGAGGTGCTGTCCGCGCTGTCCGCGCTGCTCAACGGCGGCGGGGTGGCCCAGCTCAAGACGATCACCACGGAGCTGAACAAGGCCCTGGAGGGCCGGGAGAACCGGGTGAAGGCGCTGCTGGGCGAACTGGACACCTTCATCGGCGGGCTCGACTCGCGGCGTACGGAGATCGTCCGTGCCCTGAACGGCATCGACCGGCTCTCCAAGCGGCTGGCGGCGGAGAAGAGAACGATCGCGTCCGCCCTCGACACCGTACCGCCGGCACTGAAGGTGCTGGCCGATCAGCGGCGCAACCTGACGGCGATGCTCACCTCCCTGTCGACGCTGAGCACGACCGGCACGAAGGTGATCAACGCGTCGCGTGCCGACGTGGTCGCCAATCTGCGTGCCCTGCGGCCGGTCCTGGAGCAGCTGAACAAGGCGGGCGACGACCTGCCGAACGCGCTGGAGCTGCTGACGACGTATCCGTTCCCGCGCAACGCGGTGGACGCCATCAAGGGCGACTACGTCAACCTCAAGGTCACCGCCGATCTCGATCTGGCGAGCATCTACGGAAACCTCCGGGACGAACCGGCGGAGCCCGGCCCTCCGGGGCTCCCCGGTCTCCCGGACGCCCCGGGCCTTCCGGACGTGCCGGAGATCCCCGGTGTTCCGGACGTCCCCGAAGCCCCGGGCACCCCGGATGTTCCGGACCTCCCCGGCGTTCCGGCACCGTCGCCCGGGCCGCCGGCTCCTCCCGGGCCGCCGGACGGCGACGGTCCGCTCTGCCCGCCGGTGTGCACCGCCCGTCATGCCTCCACCGGGCCCGGCCCGGACGGGTTCCCGCCGGGCGCCGACCCCTCCCTGGCGGAGCTGATGCTCAAGGGGATGATGCTGTGATCACCCGTACGGTCAAGGCGCAGCTCGTCGCCTTCGCCACCGTGACCGCCGTGGGCGTGTCGTACGTCGGCGCCGAGTACACGGGGCTAGCCGATGCCCTCTTCGGCCGCGGCTACACCGTGAACGCCGACTTCGCGCGCTCCGGGGGCATCTTCGAAGGCGCCGAGGTCACGTACCGCGGGGTGCCGGTGGGCCGGGTCGGCGAGCTGCGGCTGACGGACGGCGACGGGGTGACGGTGGTCCTCGACATCGAGGACGGGGCACGCGTCCCCGCGGACACGCTGGCGGTGGTGGCGAACCGGTCGGCGGTCGGTGAGCAGTACGTCGACCTCCAGCCGCGCGGGTCGGAGGGGCCGTATCTGCGGGACGGCAGCACCATCGCCCGGCGGGACACGCGTGTGCCGCTGCCCGCGACGGACCTGATCGTCGGCCTGGACCGGCTGGTGAACTCCGTCGGCAAGGACGACCTGCGGATCACGGTGGACGAGCTGGGCAAGGCGTTCGCCGGCACCGGTCCGGAGCTCGGCCGGCTGGTGGACTCGGGGAACTTGCTGGTCGAGGCGGCGTCCGACTCGCTGCCCCAGACCGTCTCGCTGATCGAGGACTCGCGGACGGTCCTGAGGACCCAGGCGGACAAGGGCTCCGCCATCACGTCCTTCTCCCGGGACCTGGCGGCGCTCACCGCCGAGCTGAAGTCGAGCGACGGTGACATCCGGCGGCTGATCGGCGCCGGGGCACCGGCCGCGCAGCAGGTGAACTCGCTGCTGACGGCGGTCCGGCCCCATATGCCGGTTCTGCTGGGCAATCTCATCAGCGGCGGCCAGATCACGGTGGCCCGGCTGCCCGGGGTCGAGCAGGCCCTGATCACGTTCCCGGTGGTGGTGGCGGGCAGCTACACCGTGATCCCGGGCGACGGCACCACCCACTTCGGGCTCGTCGCGGGCCGGGACGACCCGCCGGCGTGCCGCCAGGGCTACGGGACGCAGCGCCGCGATCCGGCGGACACGAGTGAGCGGCCGGCCAACACGGACGCGCGCTGCTCGGCCCCGCGCGGCGCCGAGACGTCCGTACGCGGCGCGCAGAACGCCCCGGGGCCCTCGGGGGGCTCCCGTACGGACCGGGGAGCGGAGCCGGCGGCCCACATCACCCCGTACGACCCGGAGACCGGCAGGGCGACCGCGCCGGGCGGAGGGCTCGTCGAGATCGGCTCGACGGGCGGCGAACAGAGTGTGTTCGGAAAGGACTCGTGGCAATGGCTGCTCGTCGGACCGATGGCATGACAGGCGGACGCCTGCCGTTCGCGCGCGCGACACGGCGTCTGAGAGGGGCCGCCCGGCGGGGCAGGGCGATGCCCGCGGCGCTGGCGGTGGCGACCGTCGTGGTCACGGGCCTGTCCGGCTGGCTCAGCCTCCAGGTGTACGAGCAGCGCGCCGAGGAGCAGCGCCGCCAGGACATCCTGGCCGCGGCCCGCCAGTCGGCGCTCAACTTCACCTCGCTCGACCACCGGCACTACGAGCGGGACAGCGCGAACGTGCTGAAGGGGGCCACCGGTGAGTTCAAGGAGCAGTTCGCGGCGCAGACCGCGCAGCTGACGAAGCTGGTGGCCGCGAACAAGTCGGTGTCGGAGGGTCAGGTGCTGGAGGCGGGCCTGGTCCGTTCCGACGAGCGGTCGGCGCGCGTGCTGGTGGTCGCGGACAGCAAGGTGACGAACACCGCCGCCCCGCAGGGCCAGGCCCGCACGTACCGGCTCCAGCTCGATCTCGTCCATGAGGACGGGCGCTGGCTGACGTCCGGCGTCGAATTCGTCGGCTGAGCCGACCGAAAGGACACCTCCATGGCGAACACGAGCAGCCGGGGCCGCGGTACGGGCTCCCCGGCCCGCCGCTCCCTGTCCGCGGCAGCCCGGGCGGCCGCGAAGCGCGCCGATCGGGCCACTCCCGGGGCGGGGGTGATCTCCGGTCGCACGCTACGGGCGCGGGAGACGCCTCAGTCGCCGGCACGGGCGCGGGAACCGGACGGGGAGCCCCTGAACGGGCAGCCCCTGGACCGCAAGTCCCCGGATCGGGAGCCCCCGGACCAGGAGCTCCCGGACCGGAAGTCCCCGGACCGGAAGTCCCCGGACCGGGAGGGCCCCGACCGCCGCGAGGGCCACGACCCGGGAGCCCCCGGCCGCGAGGGCCGCGACGGGGAGGGCCCGGGGGGCTCTCCTGACGGGCCGGGCCCGGACGCGCCGGGCCGTCCCGCCGGGCGGCGGCGGTGGCGGCCCCTGCTGCTCGCCACCCTCGCGGTGCTGCTGGTGGCCGGGCTGACGGCGGCGGCGCTGCTGGCGCGGGAGTACCGGGACGGGCGGGGCGCCGAGCGGGCGCGGGCCGAGGCGGCGGCCGCCGCCCGGAAGGCGGCGCCCGTGGTCCTGTCGTACGACCACCGGCGTCTGGAGCGTGACTTCGCCGCGGCCCGGGCCCACCTCACCGGGCCGTTCCGTGACGAGTACCGCAGGACGACCACGAGCGTGGTGGCGCCGACCGCCCGGAAGTACCGGGGTGTCGTCAAGGCGACGGTGGTGGAGCCGCCGGGTGGCGGTGATCCGGCCGTGTCGGTGGTGTCGGCCTCCCGGGACCGGGTGGTGGTCCTGCTTTTCGTGAACCAGGTCACGACCAGTACCCAGGTGTCGGGTCCGCGCGTGGACCTGAACCGGGTGCGGATGAACCTGACGCTCACCTCGGGTGGCTGGAAAGTGAGCGCCGTGGACGCACTGTAGACGCGCACAACCGCAATATATCGACCCATAAGCGCCTTCCGGGCCGTCGTCCGGAAGGCGCCTTTTTTATGGACCGCTCTTGACAGCCCTCCCCCACTCCAGGCAATCTTCCATTAAGCAGAAACGAACTTCCGCAATACGGAAGGAGCGCCGAACCCCTCATGGGATACACGGACCAGCGCTTCAATGTGAACCTGTCGATCCTCTTCACGGAACTCCCGCTCCTGGAGCGCCCCGCGGCCGCCGCCGCGGCGGGCTTCACCGCGGTCGAGCTGTGGTGGCCCTGGATCGAGACGCCGACGCCCGACCAGAGCGAGCTCGACGCCCTGAAGAAGGCTCTGGACGACGCCGGCACCCAGCTGGTCGGCCTGAACCTCTACGCCGGGCAGTTGCCCGGCCCCGATCGCGGCGCCTTGTCCGTCCCCGGTGAGGAGTCGGACCGCTTCCGCGCCAACATCGACGTGGCCGCGGACTTCGCCGCCTCCGTCGGCTGCAAGGCGCTCAACGCCCTGTACGGCAACCGCGTCGACGGCGTCGACCCGGCCGCCCAGGACGAGCTCGCCCTGGAGAACCTGACCCTGGCGGCCCGCGCGGCCGACCGGATCGGCGCGATCCTGCTGATCGAGGCCCTCAACAAGCCGGAGTCGCCGCGCTACCCGCTGGTGAGCGCCCCGGCCGCCATCGAGGTCGTCGACAAGGTCAACGCGGCCACGGGTCTTGGCAACGCCAAGTTCCTGCTGGACCTGTACCACCTGTCGATGAACGGCGAGGACTTGCCCGAGGTCATCGAGAAGTACACCGCCAAGACCGGCCACGTCCAGATCGCCGACAACCCGGGCCGTGGCGCGCCGGGCACGGGCGACCTCGACCTCGCCGGCCTGCTCGACCGCCTGAGGAAGGCCGGTTACGAGGGCTGGGTGGGTCTTGAGTACAAGGCCGGCGACCGCCCGAGCGCGGAGAGCTTCGAGTGGCTTCCGCGGCCGCAGCGCGCGGCCAACTGACTTCACGTACAACAGCTTTGAGAGAGGTACCCTCATGAGCACGCTCCCCAAGGTCGCGTGGATCGGTCTCGGCATCATGGGCTCGCCCATGTCCGAGAACCTGCTGAAGGCCGGTTACTCCGTCACCGGCTACACGCTGGAGCAGGACAAGCTGGACCGGCTGGCGAAGGCCGGCGGCACGGCCGCGAAGTCGATCGCCGAGGCCGTCGCCGACGCGGACGTGGTCATCACCATGGTCCCCGCCTCCCCTCAGGTCGAGGCCATCGCGTACGGCCCCGAGGGCATCCTCGAGAACGCCAAGCGGGGCGCCCTGCTGATCGACATGTCCTCGATCACCCCGCAGACCTCCGTCGACCTGGCGAAGAACGCCACCGAGAAGGGCATCCGCGTCCTCGACGCCCCGGTGTCCGGCGGCGAGGCCGGCGCGATCGAGGCCGTCCTGTCCATCATGGTGGGCGGCGAGCAGGCCGACTTCGACGCGGCCCTGCCGATCCTCGAAGCGCTGGGCAAGACCATCGTCCTGTGCGGCCCGCACGGCTCCGGCCAGACGGTGAAGGCCGCCAACCAGCTGATCGTCGCGGTCAACATCCAGGCGTGCGCCGAGGCCGTGGTCTTCCTGGAGAAGTCCGGTGTGGACCTCAAGGCGGCGCTGGACGTCCTCAACGGCGGCCTGGCCGGCTCGACCGTCCTGACCCGCAAGAAGGACAACTTCCTGAACCGGGACTTCGCCCCCGGCTTCCGGATCGACCTGCACCACAAGGACATGGGCATCGTGACCGACGCCGCCCGCAACGTCGGTGCCGCGCTGCCGGTCGGCGCCGTGGTCGCCCAGCTGGTCGCCTCCCTGCGCGCGCAGGGTGACGGCGGCCTGGACCACTCCGCCCTGCTGCGCGCCGTCGAGCGCCTCTCCGGCTCGCAGGTCTGAGTCTTCCGACTCCCCCAGATCTCCGGGCGGTGTCGTCGCTGACACCTGTCCTGTCGCGCCCAGGCGACGGCGCCGCCCGGAACACACTCTTTACTTTCAACAAACTGTTGACGTGAGCTCGAGGGCGTACTTACGCTCCTCGCACCGCCAGCAGCCCCGTACGTATCGGAAGGTCACGATGTCGAAGCGCGTGCTTACGACCGAGTCCGGCGCCCCCGTCGCCGACAACCAGAACTCCGCCACCGCCGGCGTCGGTGGCCCGCTCCTCCTCCAGGACCAGCACCTGCTGGAGAAGCTCGCCCGCTTCAACCGTGAGCGCATCCCGGAGCGTGTCGTGCACGCCCGCGGTTCCGGTGCGTACGGCTACTTCGAGGTCACCGACGACGTCACCGCCTACACCAAGGCGGACTTCCTGGGCGAGGTCGGCAAGCGCACGGACCTGTTCCTCCGCTTCTCCACCGTCGCCGACTCCCTCGGCGGCGCGGACGCGGTCCGTGACCCGCGCGGCTTCGCGGTGAAGTTCTACACCGAGGAGGGCAACTACGACCTCGTCGGCAACAACACCCCGGTGTTCTTCATCAAGGACCCGATCAAGTTCCCCGACTTCATCCACTCGCAGAAGCGCGACCCGTTCACCGGCAAGCAGGAGCCGGACAACGTCTGGGACTTCTGGGCGCACGCCCCCGAGGCGACGCACCAGATCACCTGGCTGATGGGCGACCGCGGCATCCCCGCCTCGTACCGCCACATGAACGGCTACGGCTCGCACACCTACCAGTGGACGAACGCCCAGGGTGAGGCCTTCTTCGTCAAGTACCACTTCAAGACGAACCAGGGCATCCGCTGCCTGTCGTCCGACCAGGCCGCCGAGGTGGTCGGCAAGGACGCCAACTCGCACCAGACCGACCTGCTCCAGGCCATCGAGCGCGGTGTGAACCCCTCGTGGACCCTGTACGTGCAGATCATGCCGGCACACGAGGCGGCCGACTACCGCTTCAACCCGTTCGACCTCACCAAGGTGTGGCCGCACGCCGACTACCCGCTGCAGCGGGTGGGGCGCCTGGTCCTCGACCGCAACCCCGACAACGTCTTCGCCGAGGTCGAGCAGGCCGCGTTCTCGCCGAACAACTTCGTGCCCGGCATCGGCCCGTCCCCGGACAAGATGCTCCAGGGCCGCCTCTTCGCCTACGCGGACGCCCACCGCTACCGCCTCGGTGTCAACCACACCCAGCTGCCGGTGAACGCCCCCAAGGCCGCCGTGGCCGACAACTACGGCCGCGACGGCCTGATGGCCACCCGCAACGGCTCGCGCCACGACAAGAACTACGAGCCCAACTCGTACTCCGGCCCGGCGCAGACCGACGCCGCCCTCTCCGCCCCGCTGGCCGTCGCCGGCTACACCGGCACCCACGCCGCCCCGTCCCACGTCAAGGACGACGACTTCTTCCAGGCGGGCGAGCTGTACCGCCTGATGTCGGCGGAGGAGAAGTCCCGCCTCGTGGCGAACATCGCCGGCGGCCTGTCCCAGGTCTCCCGCGAGGACGTCATCGAGAAGAACCTCGCTCACTTCCACGCCGCCGACCCTGACTACGGCAAGCGCGTCGAGGAAGCGGTCCGCGCCCTGCGCGAGGACTGAGCACCCAGACCGCGTACGGCTCCTGACGGGAGGTCGGCAGCCGTACGCAGTCCGCACCGCTGGCCCGGATGAGGGGTGGCCGGCGGTACGGACAAGGTGAGGACCGCGGCGGCGAGCGTGCCAGTGCGGTGGTAAGGACTCCGGCCCCCTTCTTGACCTGAAGGAAGGCCAGGCCGGATCTCCGTCGCCGTCGCCGCGGTCCCCTCCCCGGACCCCCGTCCGGCGGTGCGAACGTCCTGTCGCGCCAGCCTCGCACCGTCGGACGGACACAACTTCACACCAACAGAAGAGCCAGAGCGCGGAGTCGGGGTTTACGGTCCCCCGACTCCGCGCTCTTCCTTTCGGCTCCCACCCGCTTCCGGGCGAGGACGCGTACGGGACCCTCGCCCCGGCACGAGGGCCGCCCGGGCCGGAACGCCGTGGAGGCGGCGCGGGCGGCGGCCCGTTTCGGGTGATCGCCGCGCCCCCGCCCGGACCGCCGGGTCTGGCCGCGCCGGGACCGCCCGTCCCGCGCCTCGGTCTCCGGACGCGTCGCGCCCGCGAACGCGGCGGCTGCGCCGAGGCGTTCGCGCCGACCGCGCCGACGCCCCTGACTGTCAGTGCCGTCCCCTACCGTGGAACACGTCCTTACCCGCGCTGCTGGCTGCCGCGTGCTGCGGACCGATCGGCCCCGCCCGGAACAGCGCCCGGACGGGGCCATCCGCGGACCGGCCCTCGCTAGTCGGAAGAGGGGTCGATCAGTTTGTCCAAAGCCCTCCTCACCGCCTCGTACGCCGCTGCTGTCATCTCGTCCGGTGCCTGCCGCTCCTGCCCGTGCGCCCAGTCCCGGGTGACCCGGATGCGGCGGAGCAGTTCGTCGGCGTCCACAACTTCTGCCATGGCTGCCGGGTACCCCGGATTCGGCCGATGCGCGCATGGGTGCCGATTACGCAGGGTGGGTATCACCTCACGTGACGTACGCCACATGCCCGTGTGACAGCTCCGGAAAGGGGGGCCATGGCGTGGTATCCCGCTGCGACGCGCATGGAGTTGCAACCGGAGTCGGACGCCCAGGCGGCTATCCGGCCCACCCAGTTCATCCTGCACAGCATCGCCGCTCCCTGGACCGCGCGCCGGATGTACGAGTACTGGCGTGACTCCTCGAACCTGGAGAGCCATTTCGGGCTCGGTTACGAGGGTGACCTCGGGCAGTACATCGGCACCGAGACCCGCGCGGACGCCAACTACCAGGCGAACCGCCGCCCGGACGGCACCGGGGCGGTGTCCATCGAGACGGCGTCGAACCTGCAGCACACCGACCCCTGGACCGGCAAGCAGATCGAGCAGCTGATCCGGCTCGGGGTGTGGCTGCACCAGCGGCACGGCATCCCGTTGCGGATCTGCCGCAGCGCGTCCGACCCCGGTTACGGCTACCACCGGCTGCACACGGCGTGGTCGGGCGGCGGGACGGCCTGCCCCGGCGACGCGCGGGTGCGTCAGTTCAAGAACGTCGTCTTCCCGGGGATCGTCGCCCGGGCCAGTGGCCAGTCACAGGAGGATCCCGTGCCGACCGTCATCAACGAGACACAGGAGGGCGGCCCCGCTCTCGAGGCGGGCAAGTACAAGCAGTTGGCCATGGCCAACGACGCCGCGCTGCTGCAGGGCCCGTGCGCCTACTCCGCGACCGCCTACGCCACGGTCAAGGGCCAGGCCGGCACCCGCGTCACCATGCGTTTCCAGGACTACCACCTCACCACCAAGCACCGCTCCCACGACCTGCCCATCGACTGCGGCACGATCGGCGCGAACGGGGTGCTGAACGTCGCGGTGACCCGGAACGGCGTCCTGGACGCCAACGAGGTGTTAAGGGTGGAGATCCTGGCCGACCGCGCCGCCAGGGTCACCTGGCGGGTACTGCGCGCCCTGCGCTGGTCCACCTGAAGGCACCTGGCGGGGACCGGGGACCCGGGAGGGCGGGGGACGGGAAGGCCCCCGTCCCCCGGTTTCCCGGGAGCGGGGGCCGTGCGGAGCGGGTGTCAGACGAGCGGACGGATCGCCGTGGGGGCGTGGCCCGGCTCGGTGGCGAGCTCCTCGAACTCGGAGATGTCGCTGATGTCCATGGTCTTGCTCATCGAGATGTTGGTGATCCGTTCGAGGATCGCCTCGACGACGACCGGGACCCGGTACTCGGCGGCCATCTTCTTGGCCTGCTCGAAGGCCGGGAGCAGCTGGTCCGGCTCGGTGACCCGGATGGCCTTGCAGCCCAGGCCCTCGGCGACCTTGACGTGGTCGACGCCGTAGACGCCGAGTTCCGGCGAGTTCTGGTTCTCGAACTCCAGGTTGACCTGGAAGTTGATGTCCAGGCCGATCTGCGCCTGACGGATCAGGCCCAGGTAGGCGTTGTTGACGAGGACGTGGACGTAGGGGATGCGGTGCTGCGCGCCGACCGCCAGCTCCTCGATCATGAACTGGAAGTCGTAGTCGCCCGACAGCGCGACGACCTGGGCCTCCGGGTCGGCCTTGGCGACACCGAGGGCGGCCGGGATGGTCCAGCCGAGCGGGCCGGCCTGGCCGCAGTTGATCCAGTGGCGCGGCTTGTAGACGTGCAGCATCTGCGCGCCGGCGATCTGGGAGAGGCCGATGGTGGTGACGTAGCGAGTCTCCGGGCCGAAGGCCTTGTTCATCTCCTCGTACACGCGCTGCGGCTTCATCGGCACGTTGTCGAAGTGCGTACGGCGCTGGAGGGTGGCCTTGCGCTCCTGGGTGGAGGCGACCCACGCGGAGCGGTCGGGCAGCCTGCCCGCCGCCTTCAGTTCCTTGGCGACCTCGACGAAGAGCTCCAGCGCGGCCTTGGCGTCGGACGCGATGCCGTAGTCGGGCGCGAAGATCTTGCCGATCTGGGTGGGCTCGATGTCGACGTGGACGAACTTGCGTCCCTTGGTGTAGACGTCGAGCTTGTAGCCGGTGTGGCGGTTGGCCCAGCGGTTGCCGATGCCGAGGACGAAGTCCGACTCCAGGAAGTTCGCGT
Organism: Streptomyces gobitricini; assembly: GCF_039532985.1. Taxonomy (NCBI): domain Bacteria; kingdom Bacillati; phylum Actinomycetota; class Actinomycetes; order Kitasatosporales; family Streptomycetaceae; genus Streptomyces; species Streptomyces gobitricini. The sequence continues at coordinate 82,439 of NZ_BAAASR010000013.1, forward strand.
TGCCGTAGCGGTGCGAGGTCTGGACGCCGACCATGCCGGCGTTCAGCCCGTGGTCGTCGGGCAGGGTGCCCCAGCCCATGAGGGTCGGGATGACCGGGGTGTTGGTGATCTCGGCGAACTCGACCAGCAGGTCGGAGGCGTCGGCGCTGATGATGCCGCCGCCGGCGACGATGACCGGGCGCTCCGACTCCAGGAGGAAGGAGATCGCCTTCTCGATCTGCGCGCGGGTCGCGGCCGGCTTGTAGACCGGGAGCGGCTCGTACGTGTCGGGGTCGAACTCGATCTCGGTGAGCTGGACGTCGATCGGCAGGTCGATGAGGACCGGGCCGGGGCGGCCGGAGCGCATCAGGTGGAAGGCCTGCTGGAAGACGCCGGGGACCTGGGCGGCCTCCAGGACGGTCGTCGCGGCCTTGGTGACCGGCTTGGCGATCGACGCGATGTCGACGGCCTGGAAGTCCTCTTTGTGGATCACGGAGGTCGGGGCCTGGCCGGTGATGCACAGGATCGGGATCGAGTCACCGATGGCCGAGTACAGGCCGGTGATCATGTCGGTGCCGGCCGGGCCGGACGTGCCGATGCAGACGCCGATGTTGCCGGGGCTGGTGCGGGTGTAGCCCTCGGCCATGTGCGAGGCGCCCTCGACGTGCCGGGCGAGGGTGTGGTCGATCCCGCCGCCCTCTTTGAGGGCCCGGTAGAAGGGGTTGATCGCCGCGCCCGGCACACCGAACGCGTTGGTGACGCCTTCGCGCTTGAGGATCTCAACTGCCGCTCGGGCGGCGGTCATACGAGGCATTGGGTGCTCCTGCTTCGGCCAGCGGATTCGGCTCTGTCGCGCCACCTGAGAGCTGCGATTCCGTAATGCGGAAGTTTAGTTCTGCTATATGGAAGTAATCTAGGGTGTGGGCGGGACGCAGTCAAGGGATGGCCGAAGTCCCTCCCCAAGACGTCGCCGTTGATGGACGATGGGGCACGGAACGAAGGGGGTCATACGTGGGAGAGAACGTCCCGGTGCGCTGCCCGGCCTGTCGCCGGACCCACGGCTACGCGCCGCCCGTCTACCCGTGCCCCTGCGGCACGCCGGTCGTCCCGCCCCTGCTCAGGGGCGCCCCCGCCGAGCCGATCACCCACCGCACCTGGACCGACGAGTGGGTCACGGTGCGGTGCGCGGAGTGCGGGCGCCAGGACCAGTGGCCGCAGCCCGAGCTGGGGTGCCCGTGCGGCACGGTGCTGCGCGTCCCGGTCCGGCCGGTGACCGCCGTACCGCAGCAGCCCGCCGCCGCGGCCGGAAACAATCCCAAGGGCCCGCCGCCCGGGGTCACGGCTTCCACGACCGGGGTGTCGACGGTGCCCGCCCACATCCCGCTGCCCCGCACCGCCGCCGTGCCCCGCCCCTCCTTCCGGCCGGTGACCATCCGCACCGCGCGCGACGCGGTCACCACCGCCGCGCTCTACCTCCGGTGGCTCGGCTTCCGTGACGTCGTCCAGCCCGAGGACCACTCCGGCGCCGAGTCCGGCACCGGGGTGGACCTGCGCGGGCCCGGCCTGGTCGCCCAGGTCGACCCGACCACCCGGCCCACGTCACTGCGCGCCGTCGAGTGCCTCTGGCTGACCGGCCTCGCCGCCTCGGCGACGAGCGTGTCGTTCTCCCTGGCGGGGTACGAGGACCGGGCTCGCGCCCGGGCCGACCGCCTGCGGCTGCCCCTCTTCGTCATGGACCTCACCGGCACCCCGCAGCCCGTCAACGGCGCCGCCGACGAGCTCGTCGCCCGAGGCGCCTGACCTCGGCGGCGGCACGCCGTCGGCCCGCCACGGACGCCCAGGCCCGGACGGCCGCGCACGCCGGGGCGGCCGCGCACCGGGGCGGCCGCGCACGCCGTCGGTCCCGCACACCGGGCGGCCGCGCACCGGGCCGGGCGTCGCCCACCGCGACGGGCGGTCCTCCGCCCGCGCCGGCGGGCCGCACCCCCTGGGCGACGAGGACCCCGGCCCCGCGCCACGAGGCCCCGCGCCACGAGGGCCCGCGCCACGAGGGGCTCTACGGCCCCGCGTCGCGAGAGCCCGCCCGCGCCCCGGGATCCCGCGGGGCGCCGTCGGCGGCAGGATCCGGGAAGCAGGCCTCTTCACCCCCCGTACGCCCGGCGCAGCTCCACCTTGCGCACCTTGCCGCTGACCGTCATCGGGAAGGTGTCGAGGACCTCGATCCGGCGCGGGACCTTGTAGTGCGCGAGCCGTTCGCGGCAGTAGGCCGTGATGTCGTCCAGGGTCGGCGGGTCGGCCGGGTCGCGGGGGATCACGCAGGCGAGGATCTCCTCCCCGTACCGCTCGTCCGGGACCCCCACGACCTGCACGTCGGCGATCTTGGGGTGGGAGTGGAGGAACTCCTCGATCTCGCGCGGGTAGACGTTCTCACCACCCCTGATGATCATGTCCTTGATCCGGCCGACGATCCGGACGTACCCGTCCTCACGCATCACCGCCAGGTCGCCCGTGTGCATCCAGCGGCCCGGGTCGATCGCCTCGGCCGTCCTCTCCGGTTCGTCCCAGTAGCCGAGCATCACGCTGTAGCCGCGCGTGCGCAACTCGCCCGCCTCGCCGCGCGGCAGGGTGGTGCCGGTGACCGGGTCGACGACCTTGACCTCGACGTGCGGCATGACCCGCCCCACCGTGCCGGTGCGGCGTTCCAGGTCGTCGTCGCGCCGGGTCTGGGTGGAGACCGGGGAGGTCTCGGTCATGCCGTAGCAGATCGACACCTCCGCCATGTGCATCTCGGCGACGACCCGTTTCATCACCTCCACCGGGCAGGGCGAGCCGGCCATGATGCCGGTGCGCAGGGAGGAGAGGTCGTACGAGGCGAAGTCCGGCAGGTTCAGCTCGGCGATGAACATCGTGGGGACGCCGTACAGCGACGTGCACCGCTCCTGTTCGACGGCGCGCAGCGAGGCGGCGGGCTCGAAGGACGGGGCGGGGATCACCACGCAGGCACCGTGGGAGGTGGCGGCCAGGTTGCCCATGACCATGCCGAAACAGTGGTAGAAGGGCACGGGCAGGCAGATCCGGTCCCGCTCGGTGTAGCCGAGCATCTCCCCCACGAAGAACCCGTTGTTGAGGATGTTGTGGTGGGTGAGGGTGGCCCCCTTGGGGAAGCCGGTGGTGCCGGAGGTGTACTGGATGTTGATGGGGTCGTCGCAGGACAACTCGGCTTCGCGGGCTTTGAGTTCGCCGTCCGGGACCGTTCCCGCCAGCAGCTCGTCCCAGGACGGGTCGCCGATGTGGTGCACCGCCCGCAGTCCTGGGCAGTCGGCGCGCACCCGGTCCACCAGGTCGCGGTAGTCACTGGTCTTGTGGGCGAGGGACGCGATCAGCAGGGAGACCCCCGCCTGGTTCAGCACGTACGCCAGTTCGTGCGCCCGGTACGCCGGGTTGATGTTCACCATGACGGCGCCGATCCGGGCGGTGGCGTACTGGGTGAGCACCCACTCCGGGCAGTTGACCGCCCAGATCCCGACGCGGTCGCCCTTGCCGGCGCCGGCCGCCATGAGCCCGCGCGCCAGCCGGTCGACGGCGGCGCCGAACTCGGCGTACGTCCAGCGGCGCCCCGAAGGGAGGTCCACCAGCGCCTCCCGGTCGGGGAACCGCTCCACCGCCCGCGCCAGGTTCGCGCCGATGGTGTCGCCGAGCAGCGCCGTGTCACTCGTCCCGTGCGCGTAGGACGGCTCCGGGCTCATGAGCAGTCCCCTTCCGTGTACTCGGCCGCCGAGCCCGCCGCCGTACGCTCGCGCAGCTCGATCCGCCGGATCTTCCCCGACACGGTCTTGGGAAGCTCGGCGAACTCGACGCGGCGGATGCGCTTGTACGGCGCGAGGACCGCGCGTGAGTGTGCGAACAGCGCCTTCGCCGTCTCCGGGCCCGGCTCCCAGCCGTCGGCGAGAACGACGTACGCCTTGGGCACCGCGAGCCGCACCGGGTCGGGCGCCGGGACCACCGCCGCCTCCGCCACCGCCTCGTGCTCCAGCAGCGCGCTCTCCAGCTCGAACGGCGAGATCTTGTAGTCGGAGGCCTTGAACACGTCGTCGCTCCGGCCCACGTACGTCACGTACCCGTCGGCGTCGCGCGAGCCGATGTCCCCGGTGCGGTAGTAGCCGTCGGCCATCGCCTCGGCCGTACGCTCCGGATCGCCGTGGTAGCCGGTCATCACACCCACCGGGGCGGTCGACAGGTCGATGGCGATCTCGCCCTCCGCCGCGCCCGGCTTCCCCGTCACCGGGTCCAGCAGCGCGATGCGGAAACCGGGGCTCGGCCGCCCCATGGAGCCCGCCTTCAGCAGCTGGCCGGGGCTGTTGGAGACCTGGACCGCCGTCTCCGTCTGGCCGAAGCCGTCCCGGATCGTCACCCCCCATTCGCGCCGTACGGTCTCGATGATCTCGGGGTTCAGCGGCTCGCCGGCCGCGACGGCCTCCCGGGGCGGGGTGCGCAGCGCGGACAGGTCGGCCTGGATGAGCATCCGCCAGACAGTGGGCGGGGCACAGAAACCGGTGACGCCGTGCCGGTCCATCTCGGCCATCAGGCGGGCGGCGTCGAAACGCGTGTAGTTGTGGATGAACACGGTCGCCTCGGCGGTCCAGGGCGCGAAGAGGTTGGACCAGGCGTGCTTGGCCCAGCCGGGCGAGGAGATGTTGAGGTGGACGTCGCCCGGCCGGAGCCCGATCCAGTACATCGTCGACAAGTGGCCGATGGGGTACGAGCTGTGGGAGTGCTCGACGAGCTTGGGGCGGGCGGTGGTACCGGAGGTGAAGTACAGCATCAGGGGATCGTCGGCGGAGGTGTCGCCGCCGGGGACGAGGGGCACGCAGGCCCCGTACGCGTCCTCGTACGCGATCCAGTGCGGAACGCGCGCCCCGACGGCGATCGGGGTGTAGTTCCCCGGCACGGCGTCGAACTTGCCGGTGTCCTCGGACCGCGCGATCACGTGCCGCGCCCGGCCGCGCTCGACGCGGTCGGCCAGATCGGCGGGGCCGAGCAGTGGCGTGGCGGGGATGACGACCGCCCGCAGCTTCATCGCGGCGAGTGCCGTCTCCCACAACTCGACCTGGTTTCCGAGCATCACCACGATCCGGTCCCCGGGCCGCACACCCAGCCCCCGCAGCCAGTTCGCGACCCGGTCGGAGCGGGTGCGCATCTCGGCGAAGCTCACGCGCGCCTCGGTGCCGTCCTCCTCGACGATGTGCAGCGCGGTGCCGTCGTTGCCCTCGGCGATGACGTCGAACCAGTCCAGCGCCCAGTTGAACCGGGCGGGCCGGGGCCAGGTGAAGCCCTCGTACGCCGCCTCGTAGTCCTCCCGGTGCCGCAGGAGGAAGTCCCGTGCCTCCCGGAATTCCCGTGTCGCGCCGCTCTCCGCCATGCGTCCTCCTGGTTGCCGGACCCGTTGCCGACATCGTGTAATCGGTGACCCAGGTCTCACTACCCCCGAACGGGGGTGAAGGAGCGGTGCACGTGCCCGAGCACGCGGAAGCTGTGGAGATACGCGCGGCGCTGCTGCGCCTGCGCCGTACCACCGGGTTGCCCATCGCCTTCGGCGGGCCGCTCAACGACGGTCGCCGGATGCGGATAACCGAGGTGAGCGGCGCGCTGTCGACCGCCCTGGCGGGGCTCGCGATCGGAGCGGGCCACGGGCTCGGCGGCAAGGCCATCGTGCTGGCCCGGCCGTGCGCGGTGACCGACTACGCCTTGGCGCGGCACATCAGCCACGAGTACGACGGGGCGGTGGCGGCCGAGGGGCTGCGCTCGGTGCTCGCCGTCCCGGTGGTGGTCCGGCGACGGGTGCGGGGTGTGCTGTACGGCGGGCTGCGCGAGCCGATGCCGCTCGGGGACCGGGTCTTCGACGCGGCGGTGGCGGCGGCACGTGACGTGGAGCAGGCGCTGGTGGTCCGGGACGAGGTGCGGCAGTCGCCGGGGCCGGGCCGGGCGGAGCCCCTCCGACCGGGGCCGGGCCGGGCGGGTCCGGCGCAGGCGGGTCCGGCGCAGAAGGGGCCGGGGCGATCCGGGTCGGGCGTACCCGGGACAGGGCACGCCGGGTGGGAGGCGGTGCGGGAGGCGCACGGCGATCTGCGGGCGCTGGCGCCACGGATCGCGGACCCGGCCCTGCGGGCGGAGCTGTTGGCGGTGTGCGGGCGGCTGGCCGCAGCCCAGGTGCCGTCGGGCGCCCCGGGCACGGCGCTCGCGCCCCGGGAGGTGGACGTGCTGGCGGCGGTGGCGTCGGGCGCGACGACGCGGTGGCGGCGGAGCGGCTGGGGCTGCGGCCCGAGACGGTCAAGGGCTACCTGCGGTCCGCGATGCGGAAGCTGGGCGCGCGCACGCGGCTGGAGGCGGTGGTGGCGGCCCGGCGGGCGGGGCTGTTGCCGTGAGCGGCACGGGGGCCGGGGGGGGGCGGGGGCAGCCAGGAGTGGGCCGCATGGTGACGAGCCGCGCGGTCTCAGGCCCCTCCATCAGGCCGGACGGTTCGTCGGGACGGCAGTCCGCGGGCGGGCCGGGAGGAGCAGCAGGGCGACTGGGTGTCCGGGCCCGGAGACCGACAAGGCGGGCGACGGCGTGCTTCGCCTGCATGGGGGTACGAGCCGGCAGAGGCTGCCGTGCCGGCGTGGCACGGTTGCGGGCGCGGGGGCGAGAGCACGGGCGTCGTACCGGTGCCCCTCCACCGCACGCTCCGCACCCCTTGAGGACAGCTGTTGTCCTCGCCATGGACCCGAGCGTGCCGTGCCGGCGCAAACCGGGACGTATATCGTTCGACCCGGGAGGTGAGACCCGTATGACCCTGTCTCCGAAGAAGCCGAACTGGCGTCGCCGCTCCACGACGCCCGAGCCCGCCCGCGTACCCGCCGCCGTCCCCTCCTCGCCGCCCGACCGGGGCAGCGTGGTGCAGGCCTCCCTCTACCGGGACGGGCGCCGGGTCTCCTCCCCCGGCTCCCTCGCCGAGACCTTCCGCCAACTGCGTGACGAGCCGGACGGCATGGCCTGGATAGGGCTGCACCGCCCTTCGGAGGCGGAACTCCTCTCTCTCGCCGTCGAGTTCGACCTCCACGAGCTGGCCGTCGAGGACGCCATGGAGGCCCACCAGCGGCCGAAGCTCGAACGGTACGGCGACACGCTCTTCGTCGTCCTGCGCGCCGCCCGGTACCTGGACGCACAGGAGGAGGTCGACTTCGGCGAACTCCACGTCTTCCTCGGCCCGGACTTCCTCATCACGGTCCGCCATGGTGCCGCCCCGGACCTCTCCGCCGTCCGCCGCCGCATGGAGGAGACCCCGGAACTCCTGGCGCTGGGCCCCGAAGCGGTGCTGTACGCCATCCTCGACGCGGTCGTCGACGGCTACGCACCGGTGGTGGCCGGCGTCCAGAACGACATCGACGAGATCGAGACGGAGGTCTTCCGGGGTGACCCGGAGGTGTCCCGCCGCATCTACGAACTCTCCCGCGAAATGGTGGAGTTCCAGCGCGCAACCCGCCCACTCGTCGGCATGCTCCACAACCTGATGGCCGGCTTCGCCAAGTACGGCACGGACGAGGAGCTCCAGCGCCACCTGCGCGACGTCGCCGATCACGTCACCCACACCAGCGAACGCGTGGACGGCTTCCGCCAGGCCCTCACCGAAATCCTCACGGTCAACGCGACCCTGGTCACCCAGCAGCAGAACGCGGAAATGCGTGCTCTCGCGGAGGCGGGCTTCGAGCAGAACGAGGAAATCAAGAAGATCTCGTCGTGGGCGGCCATCCTCTTCGCACCCACACTCGTGGGAACCATCTACGGCATGAACTTCGACGCGATGCCGGAGCTGAAGTGGGTCTACGGCTACCCGTTCGCGATTTTCCTGATGGCAGCGGTGTGCACCAGCCTGTACTTCATCTTCAAGCGGCGGGACTGGCTGTGACGAGCAGACCCGGAACGCCGAGCAACTTCGCGTTGCGAATGACCCCGGAGGGCCTTTTCGTGCTCCCTGGGGAGAATGCGGGGAGACTGCGGGGAGACTGCGGCGCGCTGGGGAGGGGTTGTCGCTCCCCTCACCTGCTGCTCCGCACCTGTTGACTGCTCAACGGGGAACCACGCGCCCCGAGAGGGCGGGCCGGAACCGAGAAGCGCCGCGGCGACAGGGAATCTCCCGGGTCTCCTGGGCCGGCTTCGTGCAGCCCGGCCGGCGCTGGTCGTCGGGGTAGACGGCCGCGATCAGGGTGGTGAGCCGCTCGTCGATCTTCCGTTCGCACGGCGGACCCGAGCGCCTGGGCCGGGATCCGCTCATGCCCGTCCGCTCCTTCCGCAGGGCGAACACATCTCGTCGGCCCCCTTCGCTGACGCGCACGACTGCGAGCGCGACAACCCTACGATCGCCCGCTGAGAGTGACGACCCGTCACCGCTTGCGTCCCGTCACTGGACGTGTCCCACACCCACCGCACGCGGCCGCTTCTGGCCGTGACGTCTCCGCCCTCCCTCACCGGCCGTCGCGCGGCTCGACGCGGAAGTCGAAGGCGACCGTGCCCGGATCGACGGCCGTCACACCACCGTCCACCGTCAGCACCGCCCCGTTGACCAGCGAGGCGGCCGGGGAGAGCAGCCAGCAGATGGCCTCCGCCACCTCGCGTGGCTCTCCCGGGCGGCCCGCCGGGCAGAGGCGGGTCGCCTCCTCGTAGGCCACCTCGACGCCCTCCGCGGCGGAGTTCCCGGTCCCCAGGCCCGCCTCGTCGGCGAACCGTGCCATCCGGCGGTCCGCCATGTCGGTACGCACCCAGCTTGGGCACACCGTGTTGGCCCGCAGCCCGCGCCCGCCGTAGTCCACGGCCAGGGAGCGGCACAACTGGAGCAGGGCGGCCTTGGACGTGGCGTACGCGGCGTTGCCCACTCCGTTGCGCAGCGCGGACACCGACGCGACGGCGACGACCGAGCCCCGTGTCTCCAGCAGGTGCGGCAGTGCGGCACGGAGCAGGAGGAAGGGACCCGTGACGTTCGTGCGCATCACGGTGTCCCAGTCCTCCACGGACAGCTCCCCCACCCCGCCGCCGCGGCCGATGCCCGCGTTGAGCACCAGACCGTCCAGCCGGCCGTACGCGGCCACGGCGGCGTCCACCAGCCCCTGGACCGCGTCGGGGTCACCGACGTCGGCCGGGCAGGCCAGGGCTCCGGTCTCCTCGGCGACGCGCTCCAGCGGTTCGGGCCGCCGCCCCGAGACGACCACGTGGTGCCCGGTCGTCCGCAGCAACCGGGCGGTGGCCGCCCCGATGCCCGTCCCGCCCCCGGTGACGACGACGACACGGCGGTCGATCCCCGGCATGAGGCCCTCCTGTCATGATCGCGTGAGCCGTCCATCGTAGGCGGGCCCGTCACCCGGAGACTCGTCCAGGGGCGTCGCGACGCCTTCTGACCGCCCTGGAGGTCACGGCCGAGCCGGGACCGCCCTCCCAGAGCCCCGACGCCGCCGTACGGCTCGCGCGGGGCAAGGCCGTGCTCCCCCGCCACCTGCGGGGCGCCGGCCTGTGGCGCGCCTCCCAGGTGGCCGTCGACCCGTTCGCCCCGGATGCGGCGGGCGTGAGCGGCACCCTGAGCTACCCAGCCGTACTGAAGGACGTGTCGGGCACCGGGAGCGAGGGCGTTGTGGATCGCGTACGGCCCCGACGACGTGCCCGGCATCCTCGCCGCCGCCCGCAGCCGCCGCCCGCAGCCGCCGCCTCCCGGGCGGCGCCCTGACCCCCGAACCCAAGCCGGACCGCATGTGTGGCCCGGTGCCTTCCACGGCTTCGGCACCCCCGCCCCCGGGCGGCCCTCGGCCAGGAGGCCCTCGCGGCCCGTGCCCGGTGGCTTCGACGGGTGCTCTCGCTCGGGGTCCGTTTCCGGGCGCGTCGATGACGTACGCCTGCGCGCGATCGTGAGCGGTGGTGGCACGACCGGTCGCGTCGGCCCGGCCGCGTGGGCGGTCGGGAGGAGGCGGGCGGGGGTCGGGCGGTCGTAGAAGTGGTGACGGCCGAGGATCCGACGGAAAATGATGTCGTCGGCAGCTGCGCGTCTCGGCACCTGCTTTTCGGCGAAAGCCGCCGGTCCCGTCGTCGCCGTCGGGCCCGGGTGCGGCGGAGACCTGCGGCACGGTGGACGCACGGCGCGAAGGCGGAACGCGTCGGCGCCCCGTCACTGACAATTGCGGGCCATTTCAGCCGCCCTTCCGCCGCCCGCCCCGGCCTTCCGACTGCGAGGGATGGCGGGCTGGGGCCGACAGGCCCGGTCACACACTTCATGACAGCTGTCGCCGCCGCGGTCACCCGGCTCGGGGTTTCGGACCTTCGCGTAAATGGCTGACCGGAATGCGGGTACGCGGAAGCGGCAGACGAGCACTCCCTTCCATTTCTGGAGGATTCATGAGCGGCTTCGAGGAGCCAGGGCGCCGCGACCAGGGCACGCCCGGCGCGGTGGCGCGAACAGCACAGGACAAGGCGGCCGAGAGCGCGGGAATGGTCGGGGAAAAGGCCTCGGAGGTGGCCGGCACCGCCAAGGAGCAGGTGGCAGGCGTCACTCATGAGGCCAGCGCACAGGCGCGTGACCTCGTGGGAGAGCTGCGGGGCCAGCTCCGCGAGCAGGCGCAGAGCCAGACGCATCGGCTTGCGGAGAACGTCCGCCGGCTCTCCGACGAGCTGCGCGAAATGAGCGAGAACGGCAAGCCGGAGTCGGGCGTCGGTGGCGTGGTGCGTCAGATATCCGACGGCGGACACCAGGTCGCCGACCGTCTGGAACACCGCGGTCCCGAAGGTCTCGTCGGCGACCTGCAGGACTTCGCCCGGCGTCGTCCGGGCGTCTTCCTCGCGGGCGCGGCCCTGGCCGGGTTCGTCGTCGCGCGGGCCGGGAAGGGCGTCAGCGCGGCGGGTTCGGCGGACTCCTCGGCGGGGACCGGCCCGCAGAGCGGGCCCGGGTACTCGTCACCGTCGACGGGCGCGGGTACCGGTGCCGAGGCGCCGACGGGTCTCCCCCCGGCCCCACCGGTCACGCCGCCCTCACCGCCGCCGCCCGCGGTGGCCCCGGCGCCGCCGTATCCGCCCGCTCCCCAGCCGGGAGAAGGAGGATGGCGGTAATGGCGGTGACGACACGCGGACCCGGACACGACCGGGCGGACCTCCAGGAGCCACCGCCCGCCACCGCGCAGGACACCTCCATCGGCGACCTGATCAGCGACATCAGCACGGACCTGTCCCAGTTGGTCCGTGACGAGATCGAACTGGCCAAGGCGGAGATCAAGGAGGAGTCCACCAAGGCCGGCAAGGCCATGGGCATGCTGGGCGGAGCCGGCTACGCCGGACACCTGGTCCTGCTGCTGGGCAGCTTCACGGTGATCTTCGCGCTCGGCAACGTGATGGACATCGCCTGGGCGGCTCTCATCGTCACGGCTGTGTGGGCCGTGGTCGGCGCGGTGCTCTACACCATCGGCCGCAAGCGGCTGCGCACCGTCAATCTCAAGCCCGAACAGACCATGGAGAACCTGAAGGAGGACGCCCGATGGGCGCGACACCCCAGGAGCTGAGGAGCGACGTCGAGTACCGCCGCGCTCATCTGGCCCGCAACGTCGATCTCCTCGCGGACAAGGTGACGCCCGGCAGGGTGGCACGGCGGAAGGCGGGTTCGGCCCGCAACCGGATCACCGGAGTGAAGGAGCGCGTGATGGGCACGACGCGGGACGCGGCCGACGGGCTGACGCAGTCCGCGCACGGAATCGCCGGCAGCGCCGGTGACACCGCGGGCAGCGCGGCACGAACGGTGCAGGACGCCACGAGCCAGGCCGGCGAGGCCCTGCAGCAGGCACCGGAGCAGGTCAAACGACAGACGCAGGGCAGCCCGCTGGCCGCCGGGCTGATCGCCTTCGGTGCCGGTATGCTCACCGCCGCGCTGCTGCCGACCACCAGCGCCGAAGAGCGTGCCGGCCAGCGGATCCGCGAGCACTCCGACGAGCTGCTGGAGCCGGTGAAGCAGCAGGCGGTACAGGCCGCGCAGGAGGTCAAGGAAGAGCTGCGCGAGCCGGCCGCGCAGGCGGTCGAGTCCGTGAAGTCGACGGCCCAGGACGCCGTGGACACCACCAAGGAACAGACCCGGGCCGCCGGCCAGGACACCGCCGAGGGTCTGCGGCGGACGGGGCAGGAGACCGTCGCCGAAGCACGGGACCAGACGGGACGCTGATCTCACGAATCGCGGCGGGTGCGGTGCCGAGCGGATCGGCCCGGCACAGCGGGCCGGCGTCCCGGGTCGGCGGCCGGTCCCCGGCATCGCACCGCACCCGCCCCACCGGGGAGGCGGCCCCCGGCAGCCGCTCCCCGAGCCTCGACGACCACCGGCTCGACAGACGACCACCGGCTCGACAACAGCCGCTGGACGTGACACCAGCCGGACACGACGTCCGCCGGAGCACCGGCGGCGGACGACCCGCCGACCCCCGGCCGCCGACGTCCCGGCCCCTCACGTCCCCCACGCCACGGCCGCGGCCATAAGGCTGCCGGAGACCGTTCGACCGTCCGCCCCCGGGGGCGGACGGTCACGCGTCGGGGCGGACCGGAGAAGGGGACGACGACCGCGCCGGGCGAGAAGACGGGGCAGGCGGACCGCCGTACCGACGACTGCCCCGGGAGCCTGTCGGAGAGAGCGATCCGGGGCTCCGGCGGCTCCGCTGCCCCAGCCGCGCCTGGCACGTCGCCGGGCCGGCCGACGCGGCCGGGGGCGTGGCCGGATCACAACGCATCGTCGCGACGGTCGGCCGATTGAACTCCTGTGCTGCTGTCGCCGACAGGTACGGTGCGACCATGGACGCATCCGGAACCGGCTCCGCAGACGAGAACATCAAGTCCACCGCGCGCCACCTGTTGACGAAAGTGGGCGCCTCAGGGTTGTCACTGGACGCCGTCGCCCGTGAGAGCGGTGTGCCCGTCGCCGGTGTGGAGGCCGTCTTCCCGCACCGTGACGCCCTGTTGACCGCTCTGGTCATCGACGCCTACAACGACTCCGGGGCCGCGATGGAGCGGGCCGATCAGGCGGCGAGGGACGGCGGCGCGTCGGCGGGCGCGCGGCTCCTGGCGGTCACTCGGGCGCTGCGACAGTGGTCGTTCGACAACACGGCCGAGTTCACGCTGATCTACGGCTCCCCGATCCCCGGTTACCACGCGCCCCAGGACACCGTCCCCCCGGCTTCGCGCACCCCTGCCGTCCTGGCCGGCATCGTGCGGTCCGCGCTGGAGGCCGGTGAACTCGCCCCGCCGCGGCGGACGGTGCCCGGCCCGCCGCTGCTCCTGCCGGAGGCGGTGGAGCTCTTCGGCGGCGTGCCCGGGGCGCCGTTCTCGGACATCATCGAGCGCGGCATCGTGCTGTGGAGCAGCCTGATCGGGCTGCTGGTGTTCCAGGTCTTCAGCCGCACGCACGACAGCGTCCGCGACGAGGCCGCGTTCTTCGACTACGCCGTCGCCGTGGCGGCCGAGAGCATCGGGCTCGAGGTCCCCTCGGGCGAGACCACAGACTGAACCGTCCGCAGCGTGCGCGTCACCGGCAGGGAACCAGGCCCTTGAACACCACCAGAACCCTCTGCTTCGTCATCGCGGCGCTCTCGTCGTACGCCGCGCTGCTCTACCGGCTGTGCCAGGTGCGGCGCAGTTGGCGGGAGAACGCCTATCGCACCCTCGTCATCACCCTGCTGCTCCAGTGCCTCACCTTCACGATGGGGGCCGTCGCCATGGGGGGCGAGAGCTTCCTCGGCGTCGGCAACCTCGCCATCCTGGTGATGCACCTGTCGGCCGTCGCCTTCTGCGTCAGTGCGCAGATCATCCTGTTGCGGTGGGCGAGCGCCGACGAGGAGGCGGCGCGGAAGTCCCGCTACTGGCTGGTCACCGGTATCGTCCTCGACGCGGCCCTGGCGGCGCTCTTCTTCGTCGCCGACGGTCCGGAGAGGCCGGCTTCGGACTTCGACACCGGCAGCGGCCGGCCGCTGATCCTCACCTACCTCCTGCTGTTCATCGTCTCGCAGGCGGTTCCGTGCGTCACCATCTTCCGCCAGTGCGGCCCCTACGCCCGCATGACCGACAACGCCTCGCTGCGCCGGGCCCTGCGGCTGCTCTCGGTCGCCGCGGTCGTCCTCTTCCTCTACTGCGCGGCCCGGACGGTGAACATCCTCACCGCCGCGTCCGGCATCGACATCGGCGTGTGGAAGGTCGCCGCGTCCGTCTTCAGCGCGGCCGGGATCGTCCTGCTGTCCCTCAGCCTCACCATGTCCTCCTGGTGGGCCTCGGCCGCCGGCGTCGTGGGATGGGTGCGCAGGTACCGCGCGTACCGGGCCCTCTATCCGCTCTGGCGGGACCTGTACGAGTCCTCTCCCGACATCGTCCTGGAGCCGCCCGGCGCCTCCGTCTCCGACCTCGACTACCGCCTGCACCGCCGGGTGGTGGAGATCCGGGACGGCTGGCGGGACCTGCGCCCGTACATCGACCGCACGGTCAACGGCGCCGCCGGGGCGGACCCGGAGTCGCGTGAGGAGTCCCTTCAGGCGTTCACCGAGGCGGCGCAGATCCGGCAGGCCCTCCACGCCAAGCGCACCGGCACCGTTCCCCCCGACAACAAGGACGCCGGCGACTTCGAGGACCGCGACACGGACAACTTCACCGCGGAGGTCGCCTGGCTCACCCAGGTCGCCTCCGCCTACCGCCGGCTGGGCAGGGCGGGGCGGGACCACCCGGCTCCGGCCGGCGACCACTCCCCTGTGTGAGCGTCCGCGCCGGTGCCCGTACGCGGCGATGGCCACCGCCCGGCCCGCACTCCCCCGCCGGGCCCGGCGGCCTCCCCCCGTCCCCCGTGGGTGGCCACCGGGCCATCGCCGGGCTCCCCCGTCGGGTCCGCGGGCCGGGCGGGTCCTCCCCGCCCGGCCCTGGCCCGACCCATCCCCCGAGGGCCGGACCGGCCGAGATGACCGGCATCCGACTCGGCCACCCCCGTGAACCAAGTTAGCTGCCAGCTATCGGCGAGCTCCAACGTTGTCTGAGTTACGGTCGATTGTCAACCAACCGCTAATCTGGGAAGCTGACGGTTAGCCAAGGGCTATGCCGAGGAGGTGACGGGAGGGAGAACGCGATGTCCGGGACCGAGGACCGGCCCGTGCTGGCGGTACGTCTGGACGACCTCTTCAAGACGATCCGCCCCAAGGGCAAGCACTGGACCAACGCCGAGGTGGCGGAGGAACTGAAGCAGGCCAATCCGGATCTCAGGGTCGGGGGCGTGTACCTGTCGCAGTTGCGGACGGGCAAGCGCTCCAATCCCTCGCCCGACCTGCTGGCCGCTCTGGCGCGCTTCTTCGGGGTGTCGGTCGCCTACTTCTTCGACGACGAGGTCGCCGAGTCCGTACTGAGCCAGGTCGCCGCCGTCGAGGCGCTGCGGCAGGCCGGGGTCCGCTCGGTGGCGATGCGGGCCGCCGGGATGAAGAAGGAGAACCTCCAGGCCATCACGGCCATCATGGACCAGTACCGGCAGATGCAGGGCCTCCCGCCCGTCACCGACCCCGTGGACCAGGAGTGAGGGGCAGCGGGAAAGGGCGGTCGGCCGACCAGGACCGCCGCAGCCGGCTCAAGAGGCTGCGGAAGGCCGGCGCCCGGCGGATCGCCGCTCTCGACCTGCCGCAGGTGGCCGATGTGGCCGCGCTCTGCCGCCACCTCAGCGAGGTCCGGGGCCGTCCGATCACGCTGGTCCCGATGCGGATGCCCGCGTCGCACCCGTGCGGCATGTGGGTCGCCGCACGCGACGAGGACCTCATCTTCTACGACGCCAACACGACCGGCGCGCATCAGGAGCACATCATCTTGCACGAGCTGGGACACATCATCTGCTGTCATCGCGGGGCGGGTTGGCTGGACGAGGCGAGTTCCCGCCTCCTCTTCCCGGACCTCGACCCCGACCTCGTACGCGACATGCTCCTGCGCGCGACCTACGACGACGTCCAGGAGCAGGAGGCGGAGATCATCGCCTACCTGCTCTCCCAGCGGGTCGGCAGCACCGGGGCCCGGCGCGGCACGGCCCCGGCCGGGCCGGGGAAGAACGCCACGCTGAACCGGATAGAACAGACCCTCATCTGACGTGACGCACTCCTTCCCCGGTGGACTCCACCTCCTCGGCCAGGACGGACACGGCGCGCCGGATGTCGTCCTCACGGTGCTCGCCGGTGACGAAGAAGCGCAGTCGCGCGAGCCCTTCCTCCACCGCGGGGTGCAGGATCGGGTCGGCGATGACCCCGCGATCGAACAGCCGGTCCGCGACGCGCAGCGTCCTCGCCGAGTCGCCGAGGAGGCACGGCACGATGGGGGTGTCCGCGCTGGAACCCGTCGCCAGTCCGGCCGAGGCCGCCAGCCCCCGGAAGAGCTCCGCGTTACGCCGCAGAGCCCGCACCCGGTGCGGTTCGGCGACGATCAGCTCCGTGGCGGCCAGCGCGGCGGCCGCGTTGGCCGGGGTGAGGCCCACGCTGTACACGAAGCCCGGCAGCGTGTGCCGGAGCCACCGCACCGTCCGGGCCGAGCCGCCCAGGTACCCGCCGCAGCTGGCGAAGGCCTTGGAGAGGGTGCCCATCCACAGGTCGACGTCGGACCGGGCGACGCCGAAGAACTCCCCCACGCCACGGCCGCTCTCGCCCACCGTGCCGATGCTGTGCGCCTCGTCCACCATCAGCAGGGCGCCGTAACGCTTCTTCAGGTCGATCACGGCCGGCAGGTCGACCAGATCGCCGTCCATGCTGTACGCGCCCTCGACGGCGATCAGCACCCGCCGGAAGCGCGACCGGTTGACCCGCAGCAGGTGCTCCAGCCGGCCGGTGTCGTTGTGGGCGAACGGGCGCCGCGCCGCGCCGGACAACGCGCAGCCCTGAAGGATGCTGTCGTGGGCGAGCGCGTCGTGCAGCACCAGGTCGTCGGGGCCGACGAGGTGCCCTATCGCGGTGACGTTGGTGGCGTGGCCGCTCACCAGCGCCAGGCAGTCCCCGACGCCGAGGAAGTCCGCGAGCGCGCGCTCCAGCCGTACCGTCAGGTCCCGTTCGCCGGACAGCGCCCGGCTGGCGGAGACGGAGGTCCCGTACCGCCCCACCGCCAGGCGGGCGGCCTCGTTGACCGCCGGATGTCCGGAGAGCCCCAGGTAGTTGTAGCTGCCGAAGGACAGGTAGGACCGGTCGCCGACCACCGTGGTGTCGCGGATGGTGCCCTGGTGGACGCGGAAGTACGGGAAGGCCGCGCCACTGGCGGTGACCGCGCTCAGCCGCTCCTCGAACTGCCGGACCTCGGCGAAGTCCTCGACGCGTCCGGTAGCCGCGTCCCAGTCCGCCGGGGGCTCCGGCGTGAGCGGTTCACCGGGGGCCGGCGGCTCCTGCCGGTGCGGATCGGCCAGGGCGATCAGGCGCCCGATGGTGAGTCCGGGCGCGTACATCTCCTCGGTGCGGAAGCCCGGTATCCGCCTGCCGATGCCGGCCTCCAGCTCGTGGAGCATCAGGGAGTCGAAGCCGAGATCGTTCCCGAGCGCCATCCGCTCGTCCAGGCCGGAGAGGGGGAGGACGCCGATCCGCGACACCTCCGCGAGCACGACGGAAGCGCCGGAAGGACCGGGCGCGCCGCCGCCCCCTGCCGCCGGACGCCGCGCCGGTACGGGCGCGGGAGGCGGTACGGACACCGGTACGGGGGCGGGGGCGGGAGGCGGTATGTGCGCGGGCGGCGGCGCGGGCGGCGGTATGTACGCGGGCGGCGGTACGGTCCCGTCCTCCCCCGCCGCCTCGCGGGCCGACTCGTCCACCACCCAGTGGCGACGCGGGGCGAGCGGGCTGGGCGGCAGGGTGCACGGGGGCACGCGTTCCGTCATGGGGCCCGGCCCCGCGCCGGTGACCGCGCGTTCCGCGAGCCGGGCGGGCGCGACCGTGCCCGCTCCGGGGGGCAGGGGCCCGCGCTCCGGTACGGCGGTGCCCGGCGGCTCTCCGCGCGGCGCCGTGCCGGCCACCTGGCCCGGCCCGAGCTCTCCGGTGCGGCCGGCCGCCAACGCCTCGGCCGCCGCGTTCAGCTTGGCCACGGCGTCGGCGGTGTCCTCCACCACCAGCGCGAGGCGCTCCGCGAGAGTGGTGCGGCGGGCCAGGGTGTCCGCCACCCGCGCCATGGGCGGGCGGTCGGCGGAGACGGCTTGGGCCAGTTCGCGGGCGTACCGGGCCAGCCCGGCGCGGTCGCGGGCGCTGAGGAGCAGGAGGTGCGGTCCACCGGCGTCCGGTGCCCGGGGGCGGGCCGGTGCCGTGACGCACTCCTCCACGACCAGGTGGACGCCGGTGCCGCCGAATCCGAAGGCGCTCACACCCGCCCGGCGCGGCGCACCGGAGAGCGGCCAGGGGGCCGGCGCGGTCGGCACGGTCAGCCGCGCGGCTTCGAGGACGGGACGGCCGGCCAGGGCGAACTCGGGTTGCGGTGGTACCACGCCCCGGTGCACGGCGAGGACGGTCTTGATGAGGCCGGCCACGCCCGCCGCGTTGAGCGAGTGCCCGACCACCGCCTTCACCGCGCCGAGCAGGGCGGGTGCGGCGTCCGCCTCGCCGCGCAGGTCGCGCAGGACACCGGTCTCGACGGGGTCGCCGACCGTGGTCCCGGTGCCGTGCGCCTCCAGGTAGCCCACCGTGCCGGGGCTGACGCCCGCGTCCCGGTAGGCCCGGCGCAGGGCTCGCAGCTGACCGGCCGCCCGGGGGTGCATACCGCCGTGCACGGTGCCGTCATTGGCCGTTCCCACGCCCCGGATCACCGCGTACACCCGGTCGCCGGCCGCCAGCGCGTCGGACAGGGGCCGCAGGACCAGGACTCCTGCGCCCTCTCCGAGGACGAACCCGTCCGCCTCGGCGCCGAACGGCAGGCACCTGCCGCTGCGCGAGATGGCGCCTATCCGGCACAGCCCCACCAACAGGTCGGGGGTGACATGCAGTTGCGCGCCGCCCGCCAGGGCGATGCGGCACCGGCCCGCCCGTAGCGCGAACACGGCGTTGGCCACGGCCATCAGTCCGCCGGAGCACGCCGAGTCCAGCGCGTAACTCTCACCGTGCAGGTCGAAGACCGAACTGATGGTGTTGGGGCCCATGTTGAGCAGGAGACCGGCCGCGGACGAACCGTGCAGTCCGCCCACGGCGCGGGCCGTCTCACGCCACCGGGGGTCGGTCGCCCGCGCCCCGAACTCGCCGCCGGCCAGCTGGCGCATCCGGATCTGCAGGGTGCTGATGTCGCGGTATCCGCTCTCGGTGAGCGACGTGATCACCGAGGTCTCCTCGCGGTCGAAGCCGTCGGTCTCCCACCCCGCGTCCTGGATCGCCTCGCGGGCGAGATCGATCAGCAGCCGGGCCTGCGGGTCCATCGCCGCGGCTCGCCGTGGCGGGATGTTGTAGTGCGCCGCGTCGAAGTGCCCCACGTCCGGCAGCAGGGCCATGGTGTCGGTGTAGACGGAGGACGGGTCGCGGAAGTCGTCGCCGAGGAACGCGGCGCTGCGCCAGCGTGAGTCCGGGACGGTGGAGAACCGGGCGCGCGGCGCCATCAGGAGCCGCCAGTACTGGTTCAGGTCCCCCGCCCCGGGGAAACGACACGACATCCCCACGACGGCGACATCGTCCCGCCGCGTCTCCCCGGGGCCCGCGGGGGCGCCGCTCACCGTCACCGCCGCGGCCCGGCGGTCGCCAGTCGCTCCCGCCACCAGTCCACGGTCGCGTCGACCTGTTCGTCCACGGGGGTGGCCCGTACCGCGAACGAGGACTCGTAGGCGGTCGAGTCGACGACGAAGGGCCGGTCGAACTGGTAGCGCACTTCCTTGAGTTCCCGGAGGAGCGGGGAGACGAGCGACGCGGCGCCCAGGACGGCCGGAGGCATTCCGCGGACCGCGACCGGTGCCGTTCCCGCGCGGGCCGCGAGGCGGTCGACCATGGCCCGGGTGGACAGGGCGGGCGCCGTCGGGACGTGCCAGGCGCGCCCCCAGGCCCGTTCCTCGGCCGCGACCTCGGCCAGCGTCCGGGCCACGTCGGGGAGGTAGGTCCAGCTGTGCGGGGCGTCCGGATCGCCGAGCGTGGTGACCGGCTTGCCGCGCAGCAGCCGGGGCATGACCCGGGCCGCGAGGTGGCCGCCGTCGGTCACGCCGGGCCCGAAGAAGTCCGAGGCCCGCACCTCGACCGCCTTGATACGGCCCTGTTCGTGCCGTGCCCGCGCCTGCTCCCACAGCGTGGCGCGCACCCGCCCCTTGGGGCCGGTGGCCGCGAGAGGCAGGTCCTCGGTCAGGGGGCCGTCCACCGGGCCGTAGCCGTAGAGGTTGCCCAGCATGACGAGGACGGCGCCGGTCGCCTCGGCCGCCTCGAAGGCCGACGAGGCCAGCGGTGGCCACTCGTCGGCCCAGCGGTGGTAGGGCGGTGCGGCGCAGCCGTGGATCGCGGTCGCCCCCTTGGCGGCGTCGACCAGTCTCCCGCTGTCCCTCGCGTCCAGCGCGATGTGCTCGATGCCCCGCTCCGGGCTGCGCCCCGATCTGGTGATGACGCGTACGGAGTGGCCCTGTCCTGCCAGCAGCCGCGCGGTGGCCGCCCCGGCGGGCCCGAAACCTAAGACGACATGAAGGTTCACGCACGCACACTAACCCGGCCGCGTACCGCGTCCGTCAGGAACGCGCCGTCCACTCGCTGCGGGCACCGCGGGGGGGCGGTCGTCCTGAACTCGCCCTCACAGTAGTCGATTTCGGGCCGCACGGGGCCGGCCGTCCAGCGGACCGGCACCCGGGAAGCGCCTGCGGGCGACGGATGACCAGCCGTCCCGGGCGCCCCTTACACCACAACCGGCGCGTGGCAGAAGTGGCTTGAGTGTGCGCGAAGGGGGCGCGGGGTGGTGTGGCAGATCTCGACATGGTCACAAGCTGGACGATCTCCGCCGGAGCCATAAGGTGTGCCTTACCTAAGTTGTATGGTGGCGCGGTCGGGCCGGTGACGGGGGAAGGAACGTGGTGTCCAATGGGCGACGTCCGCCTGGTGGCGAAGGACCTCGATGTCGGGCATGGCGGCCGCCCTGTGCTGAAGCGGGTGGACCTGTCGCTGCGGGCCGGGGCGATCACCGTGCTCGTCGGGCCCAACGGCTGCGGAAAATCGACCCTGTTGCGCACCGTGGCGGGCCTTCTTCCGCCACTCGCGGGTCAGGTGCGCGTCGACGGCACGCCTCTCGGGTCGTTCGCCCGCCGCACGCTGTCCCAGCGGCTGGCGTTCCTGCCGCAGACCTCGCAGGCTCCCGCCGGGGTGACGGTCCGTGAGCTCGTACGGCACGGCCGGTACGCCCACCGAGGCGCACTCGCGAGGCACACCGGCGAGGACACGGAGGCGATCGACTGGGCGCTGGACGTCACGGACGCGGCCCCGCTCGTCGACCGCCGGCTCGACGAGCTCTCCGGCGGCGAGCGTCAGCGGGCGTGGCTGGCCATGGTGCTGGCGCAGCGCGCCGGAGTGCTCCTGCTGGACGAGCCCACCACGTACCTCGACATGCGCCACCAGTTCGAAGTGCTCGACGTCGTACGGCGCCTGGCCCGGGAGCACGACATCGCCGTCGGGGTGGTCCTGCACGACCTGATGCAGGCCGCGGCCTACGCCGACGACGTCGTGGTCGTCGCGGACGGCGGGATCGCCGCCTCGGGCGCGGCCGGCGACGTCCTCACGCCGGACGTCATCGAACGGGCCTTCGGGCTGCGCGTGAGCGTCGTACGCGATCCGGCCACCGGCTATCTCGCCTGCTTCCCCCAGCGGTCCCAGGCTCCCGCCGCGTCCTGAACCCCCGGGGGCCGACGGCGGTCCGCCCGCACCACCAGCACACAAGGAGAGATTCACCATGCAGAGAATGCTGCGCGCCCTGGCGACGGGCGGTACCGCTGTGGCCCTGATGCTCACCGCCGCGGGCTGCGGGTCGGGAACGGTCGGCGAGAGCACGGACGGCGAGAGTGGTGGTGGCAAGCCGGCGAGCGGCGGGATCACCGTCGACACCGCCCAGGGCAAGGTCGGCCTGGACAAGCCCGCGACCAAGGTCGTGGCGCTGGAGTGGACGTACACCGAGGAACTGGTCGCGCTCGGTGTCACCCCGGCCGGCAACGCCGACAACAAGGGCTACAGCACCTGGATCACCGCCAAGGGCGCGGGCCTGCCGGGCGGGGTGACCGATGTGGGCGACCGCAACGAGCCCAGCCTGGAGAAGATCCGCGCCCTCCAGCCGGACCTCATCGTGATCGACAACGACCGGTCGAAGGCCAACCTGAAGCAGCTTCAGGCCATCGCGCCGGTGCTGTCGTTCACGTACACCACCAAGCCGCAGCTCCAGACGATGAAGAAGAACTTCGGCGAGCTGGCGAAGGCGGTCGGCAAGGAGGACAAGGCAGCCGAGATCACCCGGCGGATCGACACCAAGGCCGCCGACCTCAAGGGCCGGCTGGAGAAGGCGGGCAAGGGAGGCCTGAAGTACGCGCTCGCGCAGGGCTTCACCGCCAACGGCGCCGCCTCGATCCGCATGCTCACCGATGACGCGATCGCTCCCCAGGTACTGAACCTGGCCGGGCTGAAGAACGGCTGGAAGGGCCAGTCCGACGCCTGGGGCATGACCACGGTCGGCGTCGAGGGCCTGACCAAGGTGGAGAAGGACGCGACCTTCCTGTACGTCGCCGCCGCCAACGACGACCCGTTCACCGGTGACCTCGCGGACAACGCGGTGTGGAAGGGCCTGGAGTTCGTCAGGACGGACAAGGCCCTGCCGCTCGACCCCGGCACCTGGCTCTTCGGCGGTCCGCTGTCGGCGATGCACATCCTCGACGAGACCGGTAAGGCTCTGAAGGTCTGATGGCCCCGGAAGGACTGACGACGGCCGCACCCGCCGCCCGTCTGCCCGGCCGCCGCCCACGAGCCGCGCTC
>NZ_BAAASR010000013.1:105395-192294 GCF_039532985.1 Streptomyces gobitricini
TGTCCCTCGCCCTGTGCCTGGTCGGCGTGGTCCACCTCGGTCTCGGCGTGTCCGGGGTGGGCGTCGGTGACATCCTGGACCTGCTCCTCGGCCACGGCGACGCCCGCACCGAGGACGTGCTGCTCGGCAGCCGTCTGCCGCGCACACTGACCGGACTGGTCGTCGGCGTCGCGCTCGGCGTCTCGGGCGTGCTCGTCCAGGGCGCCACCCGCAACCCCCTCGCGGCGCCCGACACACTGGGGGTGAACGCCGGGGCCTACTTCGCCGTGGTGCTCGTGGCCTTCACCGGGGTCAGCCTCGGCCCGGTCCCGGCCGGAGGCGCGGCGTTCCTCGGCGGCCTCGTCGCGGTCTCCGTGGTGTACCTGCTCAGCCGCAGCGGTGTGATGACGCCCGGGCGGGTGCTGCTCGCCGGTGCGACCGTGGCCCTGGCGGGCACGTCGGCGGCCGAGTTCCTCCAGATGCTCGACGTGCAGGCGACCCGGGGACTGTTCTTCTGGGGCAACGGCACCCTGATGCAGACCTCGCTGGAACGGCCCCTGATCCTCGGCGCGGTCGTCGCCGCCGGCGCGCTGCTCGCTCCGTTCCTGGCCCGCCCGCTGGACCTGCTGGCGCTCGGGGACGAGACGGCCGAGGCCATGGGCGTACGGGTGGAACGCGTCCGCCCCGCGGCCTTCCTCGTCGCCGTGCTGCTGTCCGCCGCGGCCGTCTCGCTCGCCGGGCCGATCGGCTTCGTGGGGCTGATCGCGCCGGTCATCGCACGGCAGTTGGGGATCCGCAAGCACGCGCTGCTGATCCCGACGGCGGCGGTGCTGGCGTCCGCGCTGGTCCTCGGCGCCGACGCGGCCGCCCAGCTGATCGTGACGCCGTCCGCCACGCAGCCCGCGGAGATCCCGGTCGGTGTGGTGACGGCGCTGATCGGCGGCCCGGTGTTCATGGCGCTGGCCCGCCGGGTGAGCACCGGTGACGCCGACACGGGCGCCGCGGTGGTGGTGTCCGACCAGCGGCGTGCCCCCGCCTACGCGGTCGCGCTCGGTGGCGGGCTGGTGGCGCTGGCCGTCGCGGTCGCCGTCTCGCTGCGCGTGGGGGACGTGGAGATCTCCTGGAGCCAGCTCGGCGCGGCGCTGTTCGGTTCCGCGGAGCAGATCACCGAAGCGGTGGTGGACTACCGGCTGCCCCGCGTCCTGGTGGCAGCGCTGGCCGGGGCGTGCCTGGCGGTGGCCGGGGCGGCGGTCCAGTCGGTCGTCCGCAACCCGCTGGCCGAACCGGGGCTCGTGGGGGTGACCGGTGGGGCGTCGCTCGGCGCGATCGCGGTCATCGTCGCGGCCCCGTCGGCGCCGATGGTGGCCCTGCCGGCCGCGGCGGGGGCCGGCGGTGTCCTGATGCTCGCCCTCGTGGTGCTGGTCGCGC
This sequence comes from Streptomyces gobitricini, assembly GCF_039532985.1. NCBI lineage: Bacteria > Bacillati > Actinomycetota > Actinomycetes > Kitasatosporales > Streptomycetaceae > Streptomyces > Streptomyces gobitricini. The sequence continues at coordinate 106,803 of NZ_BAAASR010000013.1, forward strand.
GGGGGAGCGGGAAGGACGGGCGGAGCGGGCTGGATCCGACGCGGGTGGTGCTGGTGGGCCTGGGGGCCGCGGCCACGTCGATGGCCCTGGTCAACATCATGGTGGTCAGCGTGCAGATGAACATCTCGTCGGCCCTGGGCTGGCTGGCGGGCAGCACGTACGCCCGGGACTTCTCGGCCCTGGGCTGGCTCGCCCTGCCCGCGCTGGTCGCGGTGGTCCTGGTGATCGCGGCACGGCCGGTGAACCTGCTCTCGCTCGGCGACGAACTGCCGCGCGCCCTCGGGCTGGAGCTCGGCCGCGCCCGGCTGCTGGTCCTCGGCGCCGGCGCGGTGCTGGCGGCGGGTACGGCGGCGGCGGTGGGCGCGGTCGGCTTCGTCGGTCTGGTCGCTCCGCACCTGGCCCGGCGGATCGTCGGCAACAACACGGCCCGGATGGTGCCGATGGCCGCCGTCCTGGGGGCGGTACTGGTGGTGTCCTCGGACGCGCTGGGCCGGTGGCTGCTGGCCCCGACCGAGATCCCGGTCGGCATCGTCACGGCTCTGGTCGGGGCCCCGTACCTGGTGTGGCTGCTGCGGCGGCTGTGACCGGCGGGCCTCAGGAGGCCTGGGCGATACGGGACCGGGGGCGCTTCGCCGTGCCCCCGGTGGCCTCCGCCTCGGGCCGGAGCGTCCGCGCGGCCAGCACGCCGAGCAGGCAGACGAGCGCGGAGGCCAGGCACACGGCGGTGAAGGCGCCGGAGAACGCCGTGCGGGCGAGTGGCTGGAGCGCGGGGTCGAGCAGTTCGAGCCGGCCGGTCTCGACGGCCTCGCGCACCGGGCCGGTGACGCCGGGGCCCGTGCCGAGCCCGTCGCTCAGCCGGGCGGAGAAGATGGCGCCGAAGACGGCGACGCCGGTCGCCGTGCCGAGCGGGTAGCAGGCGTTGGTCAGTCCGGAGGCCATCCCCGCCCGGTCGGCGGGCGCTGCGCCGACCGCGATGCCCATGAGCGGCGGGAAGATGACGGCCCCTCCGATGCCGAGGAGTACCAGCGCGACGACGGTGACGGCCCGGCCGCCCTCGCCGGGGCCGGTGCCGGCCCCGGCGAGGCCCAGCCCGGCCAGCCCCAGGGCCTGGGCCGCGAACCCGCCGGCGACCAGCAGGTCGGGCGGGAACACCCGTTGCAGCCGGGCGACGAAGAGCCCGGCCAGCAGCAGGCTGCCGGTGAGCGGCAGGAGGTGCAGCCCGACTTCGAGCGGGGAGTACGCGTGGGTGCTCTGGAGCCACAGCGTGACGAAGGCGAGCACGCCGAGGCTGGTCAGCCGGGCCAGGAAGCCCAGCACCGCGGCACCGGAGAAGGCCCGGATCCGCAGCAGGGTCATGTCGAGCAGGCCACCGCCGCGGCGCTGGCTGGCCACGAGCGCGGTGGCGAGGAGGACGCCGACGGCCGCCGAGACCAGTACCCGCGGTGCCGCCCAGCCGGACTCGGGGCCCGCGACCAGGGGGTAGTGCAGCGCCAGGAGCGCTCCGACGCCGAGCGCGGCGCCCGTCAGGTCCATCCGGCGCCGGGCGTCCCGTGGCGCCATCGACTCGGGCATGCGGGTGAGCGCGCCGGCCACGACCAGGATGCCGATGGGTACGTTGACCAGGAAGATCCAGCGCCAGCCGAGGACCTGGACGAACAGGCCCCCGATGATGGGGCCGAGCGCGCCGGCCGCGGAGGCGATGGCGGCGAAGGCTGCTATCGCGGCCTGGCGGCGCGCGCCTTCGTACACGGCGGCCATGAGCGCCAGGGTCGGGGCGAACACCATGGCGCCGCCCAGTCCCTGGGCGGCGCGGGCGGCGATGAGGGTGCCGGCGTCGGGTGCCAGACCGCAGGCGGCCGACGCGAGGGTGAACAGCGCCATGCCGGCGGTGAACACGGCGCGGCGTCCGACGCGGTCGGAGAGGGCGCCGGCCGTGAGGAGTAACGCGCCGAACGCCAGCGAGTAGGCCGACACGGTCCACTGCACCCTGGTGAGCCCCGCATCGACATCCCGGGCGATGTCGGACAGGGCGACGTTCACCACGGTCACGTCCAGGGTCATCATCACGCCACCGGCGCTGACCAGGGCGAAGGTCCAGCGCGGGGTACGACGGCGGGAAGGCACCGCTGTTCACCTCCATGAGATGGGGGCTTCGGCCAATCCCGGACGTGGAGCTGATGGTGCGTCGGATGCCAACTGTGGCTCCATGGCCGAAAGTTGACCTTGCCCATTAGGTAAGCCTAACCTAATCTAACTCCGCTTGGACGTCCAGGCGTTCGAGCGCAATGATCCGGACAGACATCGGAGCCGCCTGATGCCCACCCCCGCCGACCATCCCGTGCCCGCGCTGCCCGACGTCGCCCCCGCGGCATGGCGGGAGGCCAATCGACGGCTTCTCGCCAAGGCGATGGGCGAGTGGTGTTTCGAGGACATGCTCAAGGCGGTCGAAACCGGCGACGGCGGTTACCGCATCGACCTCGACAGCGGCACCACGTACGCGTTCACGGCCGCACCCGGCGCGTTCGGCTGGCTGCGGGTCGACCCCGCGTCGATCACCCGCACCGCCACCAGCATGCTCGGCAACTCCATCGCGCAACCGGCCTGGGACGCGCAGGAGTTCCTGATCGAGGCCGCGTCGACGATCGGCAGCGACCCGTCGACCATCGCCACCTACCTCACCGAACTGTCCGCCACCCTGGCCGTCGACGCCGCCCGCATCACCCACGGCGGCGAGTCCGTGGCCGACATGCGCGCCCTGGACCACACCGAGCTCGAGTGCCGCATGACCGGCCACAACCTCCTCGTCGCCAACAAGGGACGCATCGGTTTCTCCGCCACCGACGTACGCCGGTACGCTCCCGAGTCCGCGCAGCCACTGAAGCTCCGCTGGGTGGCCGTCCACCGCGGGCTCGCCGAGTTCCGCGGCACCTCGGAGCTGTCCGAGAACGACATCGTCGACCGGGAGCTGGACGGCGAGACGCGGGCCCGGTTCACCACCGTCCTCCAGGACGCCGGTGTCGACCCGCGGGGCTACGTGTGGATGCCCGTGCACCCCTGGCAGTGGGACCACGCCGTGCAGATCCTGCACGCCGCCGACGTGGCGCAGCGCCGTGTCATCCCGCTGGGCGAGAGCCCGGACGCGTACCTGCCCGGACAGTCCATCCGGACCATGGCCAACGTCACCACGCCCGAGCGGTACGACGTCAAACTCCCCCTCAAGATCCTCAACACCCTGGTCTGGCGCGGCATCCCGCCGCACTGCACCATGGGCGCGCCCGTCGTCACCCAGTGGCTGCGCGGCCTGGTGGAGCGCGACGCGTTCCTCACCGAGGAGTGCCGCACCGTGTTCCTCGGCGAGGTCGCCTCGGTGACCGTCCGGCACCCCTATCTCACCAGACTCGACGACGCCCCCTACCAGCACCTGGAGACACTCGGCTGCATCTGGCGCGAATCCGTGTCGGCGCGCAAGGACCCCGCCGAGCGGGTGCGCACCTTCGCCTCTCTGCTGCACGTCGACAACGCGGGCGACGCGTTCGTCGCCGAACTCGTCCGCGCCTCGGGCCTCGACCCGCAGGAGTGGCTGCGGCGCCTCTTCGACACCCTCCTCGTGCCGATCATGCACGTGCTGTACCGGTACGGCGTCACCTTCAACCCGCACGGGCAGAACACACTGATCGGCTACGACGAGAACGACATACCGAACCGCCTGTACCTGAAGGACTTCGTGGACGACGTGTGCGTGTCGTTCACCGACGTGCCCGAGCGCGGCCCCGAGCCGGACGGGCACGACCACGTGCTGCCCCGCAAACACCCGTCGATCATCAAGCAGCACGTCGTCGACCAGGTCTTCGTCGGCCACTTCCGCTATCTGGCACCGCTCTGCGCCGAACAACTCGGCGTACCGGAGCGGACGTTCTGGCGCCTGGTCCGGCAGACGATCCTCGACTTCCAGCGCCGGTTCCCCGAACTGTCCGAACGGTTCGCCGAGTACGACCTGCTCACCCCGGAGATCCCCCGCTACGGCCTCAACCGCGACCGGATCGTGGTCACCCGGTACACCGACCGCGCGCTGCGCCACGCGCTGTACCCGAACGGCACGCACCCCAACCCGCTGGCCGAGCACTGAGGAGACCGGGCGTGACACCGCTGACCGGGACACGACCCCCGCTGTCCCCCTTCCCGCCGGCCCTGCTCGCCGGGTCCCACGACGGGCTCGCCGAAGTCCTCGCCACCCTCTCCGAGGCGGTCGACACCGCGTCCGCCGCGCGCCGGCCGGACGGCCCCCTCCCGGCGGGCACCCCCGCCGATGTCCTCGCCGCCGCCTCCCGGGCACTGGGCCCCGCCGAGCTGTCCACCGAGGGGCTCGGCCCCAAGGCCGCGCTCCAGCTGCTGACGACCCTCCTGATCGAGGGCGGCATCGACCTGTCGCACCCTCGGGCGGCCGCCCACCTCCAGCCGCCCTCGCTGGCCGTCGCCGTCGCCGCCGACGCCCTGGCGAGCACCCAGAACGCCTCCCTGGACACCTACGACTCCGGGGCCTCCGCCCTCGCCGTGGAGCGCTGGCTCATCGGCGTGCTGATCCACCTGGCCGGTCTCGGGGAGCGGGCCGACGGCGTCCTGACGCCCGGAGGGTCCCTGTCCAACCTGATGGGCCTGCTGCTGGCCCGGGACGCCGCCGCGCTGCGGCGGGGCGTCGACGCCCGCGAGCACGGGGTGGCGGCGCTGCCCGGCCCGGTGGTGTTCTGCTCCGAGCTGGCCCACTTCTCCACCCACCGCGCCTGCGCCGCCCTCGGACTGGGCGAGGCCGCCGTGCACCCGGTACCGGTCGACGAGCGCCGCCGCATGCGGCCCGACGCCCTGGCCGCCGCCCTGGCCGCGCTCGGCCCCGACCGGATGCCCGTCGCGGTGGTCGCCACCGCCGGGACCACGGACTTCGGCTCCGTCGACCCGCTGCCGGAGATCGCCGAGATCGCCGCCGGGCACGGCATGTGGATGCATGTCGACGCCGCGTACGGGTTCGGCGCGCTGTTCTCGCGGCGGCTGGCCGGCCGCCTGGCGGGTCTCGAACTGGCCGACTCGATCACCCTCGACCTGCACAAGATCGGCTGGCAGCCCGCCGCCACCAGCGTGCTGCTGGTCTCCGACACGACCGCGTTCACCTCACTGGACCGCCAGGTCGCCTACCTCAACCCGGTGGACGACTCCGAGGCCGGGTACGACGGACTCCTCGGCCGCAGCCTCCAGACCACCCGCCGCCCCGACGCGGTGAAGGCGGCCGCCACGCTCCTGGCGTACGGCCGCGGCGGCATGGGCCGGATGGTCGACGCGTGCCACGACCTCGCCCGCCACGCCGAGCGGCGGGTCCTCGCCGAACCCGAGTTGGAACTGGTCGCACCGGCCGAGCTGACCACGGTGCTGTTCCGCTACCGCACCGACGACCCGGCGGCCTCCGACGAACTCAACGGCGCGCTGCGCCGCCGGCTGCTGGAGTCCGGCACCGCCCTCATCGGGCGCACCGAGACCGCGACGGGCGGACCCGGCTCCCCCAAGCGGGTGTGCCTGAAGTTCACCCTGCTCAACCCCACCGCCACCACCGACGACATCGACGGTCTCGTGGACTGCGTCCTCGACGCCGGCCGCACCTGTGAACGACTCATCGAGGAGGGCGCCGCATGAGCATCACCACCACGGCGGCAACCACCACCCGGACCGACCCGCTGCACGCGCTCGACCCCCGGGGCGCCGCCGAACACGCCCACATCGAGGCCCTGCTCCGGTGCTGGCTGCGCGAGACCGGTACGCCCGTCACGCCCGGCCCGCTCCGGGTGGAGCTGCCCACCGCCGGGCTGGCCCTCGTCACCGAGGTGACGCACCGCTCCCCCACCGGCTGGCACCGGTTCGCGCCCGCCCGGCTGGAGGGCGCCGGCGGGCCGCTCGGCCCGGTCGCCGACCCGGTCACGGCGGTCGCGCTGCTGTCCACCGAGGCGGCGGTGCGCGGCGGCGGCCGCCCCGGCGGGGTACCGGCCGGTGAGGTCGCCGATCTGGTGGAGCGCACCGCCGAGTCCGTACGCCGGGTCGCCACGTTCATCGCCGAGCGGCGGGCCCGTCCAAAGCCGCCGCCCGGCGTGGACGGCTTCCTGGACGCGGAGCAGGCGCTGCTGCTGGGCCACTTGAACCACCCGGCGCCCAAGAGCCGCGACGGTATCTCGGACCATGACGCCGCCGCCTTCTCGCCCGAGCTGCGCGGCTCGTTCCGGCTGCACTGGTTCGCCGCCGACGAGTCGGTCGTCTCCCACGACGCCGTGGCGGGAGCACCCTCGCTGGCGGGCCGCGACACCGTGGCCCTCCTCGCCGACCTGGCCGGCCGGCGCCCGGACGACGGGCGGGTGCTGGTGCCCGCCCACCCCTGGCAGGCCCGGGACCTGCTGCACCGCCCCCGGATCAAGGCGCTCGTCGCCTCGGGCGCACTGAAGCCGCTCGGCGAGCTGGGCCCCGAGTGGTGGCCCACCTCCAGTGTGCGGACCCTGTACCGGCCGGACGCCGACGTGATGCTGAAGCTCTCCCTCGGACTGCGGCTGACCAACTCCCGCCGTGAGTCGACCCGTACGGAGCTGCGCCGCGGACTGGAGATCAACCGGCTCCTCGACGCCGGGTACGCGCGGAGCACCTTCCTGGCGCACCCCGGCTTCGCCATCACCCGCGACCCCGCCTGGCTCGCGGTGGACGAGCCGGACCGCCCCGAGGGGCCGGACGTGACCGGCCTGGACGTCGCCGTGCGCGAGGTCCCGGACGGCATCGCCGACCTGCGCTGCCTGGTGGGCCTGGTCGCCCCGCGCCCCGGCCTCGGCCGCAGCGCGCTGGGCGACCAGGTCGCGGCGCTCGGCCCCGGGGCGGCCGAGCGGTGGACGGCCGACTACACCGACAAGGTGCTGGTGCCGATGCTGCACCTGTACGCCGCGACCGGCATCGGGCTGGAGGCTCACCAGCAGAACACCCTGGTCCGGCTGGACGCGTCGGGCCGGGTCACCGGCGCCACGTTCCGCGACAACCAGGGCTACTACCTGGCGGCCTCGTACCTGCCCGGACTGCTGAGGCGGCTCGGCGCGGACTCCTCGACGCTCGCCGTGGTCGACGACGCCCTCGTCGACGACCGGCTCTCCTACTACCTGCTGCGCAACCAGGCGCTGTCGGTCGTCGGCTGCCTCGCCGTCGACGGCCTGGCGGACGAGCGGGACCTGCTCGCCGTGCTCGCCGGCCGGCTGCGGGCCGCGCTGCCCGCGCTCGCCGAGGCGGGGCCGGACGGTGACCGGCTGGCACGCCGCTGGCTGGAGGCCCCCACCCTGCCGTGCAAGGGCAATCTGCTGACCCGTCTGCACGGCATCGACGAAGTGCTCGCCCCGCTCGACGCCCAGTCCGTCTACCTCGACGCCCCCAACCCCCTCCGGGAGGCCTCCGCATGACCTCGGCACAGTCGGCCGCGCTCACCGTCCCCGGCCCGCCGCTGCCCTTACTGCCCGCCCCCTGGTCCGCCCGGGTGGCGCGGGCCGAGGGCGCCGACCTGGACCTGGTGCACGGCTGGATGCGGTCGCCGCACATCGACGCCTTCTGGCACCAGGCGTGGCCGCGCGAGCGCTGGTACGAGGAGATCGCCGGGCACCTCGCGGGTGACGCGATCCTGCCGGTCCTGGTCGACCTGGACGGCCGGCCGCTCGCGTACATCGAGGTGTACCGGGTGGTCCGCGACCGGCTCGCCGGTCACTACGCCGAGCTGCCGCACGACCTGGGCGTCCACATCGCCATCGGCGAGGAGGGCCGGACCGGCAAGGGCCTGGGCCGGGCCCTGCTGCGGGCCCTGGCGGAGGGCCTGCTCGCCGCCGACCCGCGGTGCGCCCGGGTGGTCGCCGAACCCGATGCGACCAACGCGCCCTCGCTGAGGGCGTTCGAGGCGGCGGGCTTCCGCCCCGCCGGAGAGATCACCTTCCCCGACAAGACCGCCGCCCTGATGGTCCGTCCGCGCCACGACAAGGACATGCCCCGATGACCGAGACCATTCCCACCACCGACCACGACGTGGTGGCCATCGGCTGCGGCCCCTTCAACCTGGGCCTCGCCGCGCTGGCCTCGACCGTGGACGGCGTCGGCCTGGTCGTCCTGGAGGAGCAGCCCGAACTCACCTGGCACCGGGGGATGATGTTCGGCGACGCGTCGATGCAGGTGAACTTCCTCGCCGACCTCGTCACCCTCGTCGCCCCCTGGCACCCGATGTCGTTCCTCGCCTACCTGCACGACATGGACCGGCTGTACACGTTCACCGTCCGGGAGAACTTCTTCCCGTCGCGCCGTGAGTACGAGGACTACCTGCGCTGGGCGGCGGCGAGGCTGCCGTCGGTCCGCTTCTCGCACCGGGCGGAGGAGGTGCGGTGGGACGCGGAGGAGCAGCGGTTCACCGTGGACGTGGTACGGGGTGACGGTACGCGGCTGCGGATGCGTGCCCGCGACCTCGTGCTGGGCATCGGTACCGCTCCGTACGTCCCCGACGCCCTGGCGGGCCTGCCCGACTCGATGCTGCTGCACACGTCCGAGTACCTGTACCGGGCCTCCGACGTGGCCGCCGCCGGGAAGGTGACCGTCGTCGGCTCGGGCCAGTCGGGCGCCGAGGTGGTGGTGGACCTGCTCGGGCGGAACGTCGAGGGCGGGCCGGCGGTGAGCTGGCTGACCCGCACGTCCTCGTTCGCCCCGCTCGACTACACCAAGATGAACCTGGAGCTGACGACCCCGGCGTACATGCGGTACTTCCACTCCCTGCCGCAGGACGTGCGCGACCGGCTGGTGAAGGAGCAGTGGCAGTTCTACAAGGGCGTCTCCACCGACACCCTGGAGGAGATCCACGAACTGCTCTACCGGCGCCAGCTGGAGCACGGGGCGGCCGAGGTGGAGCTGCGTTTCGGCATCACGGTCGAGTCGGCGGCCGTCGACGGGAACTCGGGGCGCGCGGTGCTGACGTGCCGTCACCGCGACACGGGTGAGACCTTCCCGCACACCACCGACCTGGTGGTGGCCGCCACCGGCTACCGCAACCGCACGCCCGCGTTCCTCGCGCCGGTGGACGGCCTGCTGGCGCGGGACGACCGGGGCCGCCCCCGCGTCCGGGAGGACCACTCGGTCGAGCTCGCCGACGGGGTCACCGGGCGCGTCTTCGTGGCCAACGCCGAGATCCACAGCCACGGCGTCTCCGCGCCCAACCTGGACATCGGCGCGGTGCGCAACGCCACGATCCTCAACGCGATCACCGGGCGGGAGACCTACCGGCTGCCGAAGCGGAGTGCCTTCACCAGTTTCGACGTGCCGAGGCAGGTGTCGTGAGGCGGCCCCGCCGGGCCCCGGCGGTCCGGCGGGGTCCGGCGCGAGATCGGCGTCCCACCGCCGCGGGCGAGGGAACACGGCGCGTACGGCCCGCCCGGCGCTTCCCCGGCGCGCCCGGTGCCGGGTCGGCGCGCGGCGGGGGCCGGCGGCGGTGAGCGTCCCGCGCGCCGATGACCGTCCGGCGGGCACGCCGCCTGCCGCGCCGACCCGGCACCGACGCGGGCGCGTGCGGACGCGGCCGCGAGGGCGCGAGGGCGGGCCGGCGCCAGGTCCCATCGCCCTCGGCCGCCCCACCGTCCTCGGTGGCCCCGGCCACCGGCTGAGTGCCCGGGCCAGGGGCGCGGTGTGCGTCGGCCACGCGCGGTGGCCGGGCGGTCGCGGCCCGGGGTGTACGCGGCTCGGCGGCTCGCGGGGGTCCGGCCGGAACCGGTCGCGGTGGCGGGTGTCGCCGGGCGCGGCGGCGGTACCCGTTCACCCGGGTGTACGCGAGACGGAGGCGAGGCAGCACGATGCGTTTCCAGGACCGCAGGGAGGCCGGTCGCGAACTGGCCGCCCCGCTTGCCGAGCGGCAGCGGCGGGGACTGCTGGAGGACCCGATGGTGCTGGCACTGCCGCGTGGCGGCGTGCCCGTGGCCGGCGAGATCGCCCGGGTGCTGGAGGCACCGCTGGACGTGCTCGTCGTCCGCAAGATCGGAGCGCCGTTCAACCGGGAGGTCGGCATCGGCGCTCTCGTCGGGGAGCAGCCGCCCGTCTTCGACGAGCGGGCGCTCGCGGTGCTCGGCCTGACCCCCGGGCAGCTGAGCGCCCGGGTGGACGCCGAGCGGCGGGAGGCACGCCGCCGTGAGGAGCTGTACCGCGGTGGCCGGCCGGCGCCCGTGCTCGGCGGGCGGACCGTCGTGGTGGTCGACGACGGGCTGGCCACCGGGGTCACCGCGCGGGCCGCGCTGCGGGCCGTCCGGGCCGCCTCCCCGGCCCGTCTGCTGCTGGCGGTACCGGTGTGTTCGAGCCAGGCCACGGCGGCGCTGCGTGGCGAGGCGGACGAGATCGTGTACGTGTACCAGCCGCCGGACTTCGAGGCCGTGGGGCAGTGGTACGACGACTTCGCCCAGCTCACCGATGACGAGGTGGTGCGGGCCCTGAGGGCCGCGCACGGCGGCTGACGCCGTTCAGACGTGTCCCTCGCCGCGTCCGTCGGGTCCGCCGGGCGGGGAGGCGACGCCCCGGCCGGGTTCGAGGACGTCGCGGCGGCCGCCGGTCTGCGCCTTCTCCACCTCGGCGATCTCCGGGTGGTGCAGGTCGAAGGCGGGTGACTCGGAGCGGACGCGGGGCAGCGTCGTGAAGTTGTGGCGGGGTGGCGGGCAGGAGGTCGCCCACTCCAGGGACCGTCCGTGGCCCCAGGGATCGTCGACGTCGACACGCTCGCCGTACTTGGCCGTCTTCCAGACGTTGTAGAGGAACGGCAGGGTGGACAGGCCGAGCAGGAACGAGCCGATCGACGACAGGGTGTTGAGCGCGGTGAACCCGTCGGCGGCGAGGTAGTCGGCGTACCGGCGGGGCATGCCTTCGGCGCCGAGCCAGTGCTGGACGAGGAACGTCAGGTGGAATCCGGCGAACAGGGTCCAGAAGTGGATCTTCCCGAGGCGCTCGTCGAGCATCGTGCCGGTCATCTTGGGCCACCAGAAGTGGAATCCGGCGAACATCGCGAAGACGATCGTCCCGAAGAGCACGTAGTGGAAGTGGGCGACGACGAAGTACGAGTCGGTGACGTGGAAGTCCATCGGCGGGGAGGCGAGGACGACGCCGGTCAGTCCGCCGAAGAGGAAGGTGACGAGGAACCCGATGGCCCACAGCATCGGGGTCTCGAAGGTGAGGGAGCCTTTCCACAGCGTTCCGGCCCAGTTGAAGAACTTCACACCGGTGGGGACGGCGATGAGGAAGCTCATGAAGGAGAAGAACGGCAGGAGCACGGCGCCGGTGGCGAACATGTGGTGCGCCCACACCACGACGGAGAGGCCGGTGATGGCGATGGTGGCGCCGACCAGCCCGATGTAGCCGAAGAGCGGCTTGCGGGAGAAGACGGGGAGGATCTCGGTCACCACGCCGAAGAACGGCAGCGCCAGGATGTACACCTCGGGATGGCCGAAGAACCAGAAGAGGTGCTGCCACAGCAGTGCTCCGCCGTTGGCCGGGTCGAAGATGTGGGAGCCGAAGCGCCGGTCGGACTCCAGGCACAGCAGCGCGGCGGCCAGCACCGGGAAGGCCAGCAGCACCAGGACGGAGGTGAGCAGGACGTTCCAGGTGAAGATGGGCATGCGGAACATGGTCATCCCGGGTGCGCGCATGCCGATGACGGTGGTGATGAAGTTGACCGCGCCGAGGATCGTGCCGAACCCGGAGAGCGCGAGCCCCATGATCCACATGTCGGCGCCGACACTCGGGGAGCGTTCCTCCCGACTGAGCGGCGTGTAGGCCGTCCAGCCGAAGTCGGCGCTCCCGTCGGGCATCAGCAGGCTTCCGACGACGATGAGGCCGCCGAAGAGGAAGAGCCAGTACGAGAACATGTTGAGCCGCGGGAACGCGACGTCCGGTGAGCCGATCTGCAACGGCATGATGGCGTTGGCGAATCCCGCGAAAGTGGGCGTCGCGAAGAGCAGCAGCATCACGGTGCCGTGCAGTGTGAACGCCTGGTTGTACTGCTCCATGGAAAGCAACTGCATGCCGGGGCGGGCGAGTTCGGCCCGCATCACCATCGCGAGCGCGCCGGCGAGCAGGAAGAACGCGAACGACGTGACCAGGTAGAGGTGCCCGATCTTCTTGTGGTCCGTCGTGGTCAGCCACTGCACCACGACACGGCCGCGACCGCGTCCCGCCACCGGTACCGGGGCGACCGGCTCCGTCGTTGTCACCATACGAATCCTCGTCGTCGCACACGCACGGGCAGGACGCGCGGCAAAGTACCCCCTTACCGCCCTCCGTAACGCTACGAGCCGCACGCCGCCACCGCCCGCTTTGCACCCGTACAGCGCTGGACACGTCACCCGTATTGGCCAGCGCCGCCCGCCCGGTCCTCGCGCCGGGCAAGCCGTCGTGCCCGCACCGCGGCCCTCGTCCGGGCCGGCGCCGCGCGCCTGCGCCGCGCGCCTGCGCCGAGTGCCTGCGCCCTTCGGGGCCGGGGGTTCGTCACGCGCCGGGGACGGGGCGTCAGCCGGTGGCCGTGAGGGGCGGGCCGGTGTAGTTCGCGGCCAGTTCGGCGGCGGCGTGCGGCGAGGAGGCGATCCGGTCGAGCTGGGCGAGCTGGAGGCGGGTGTCGAAGGGGGACCGGTCGGGATCGGTGTGCAGGGTCGTGGTCATGAACCAGGAGAAGTGCTCGGCGCGCCAGACCCGGCGCAGACAGGTGTCGGAGTACGCCTCCAGCAGCGCTTCCGAGCCGGTGGTGTGCCACAGCTCCAGGGCGCGGGCCAGCACCACCACGTCGGAGACGGCGAGGTTGAGCCCCTTGGCGCCGGCCGGGGGGACGATGTGCGCCGCGTCGCCGGCGAGGAACAGCCGCCCGTGGCGCATCGGCTCGGTGACCCAGCTGCGCATCGGCAGCACCGACTTCTGGGTGACCGGTCCGCGCCTCAGCCGCCAGTCGGGTTGGGCTTCGAGCGCGAGCCGGGCGTCCAGTTCGTCCCAGATCCGCTCGTCGGGCCAGTCGGCGGGGTCGGTGCCGTTGGGGACCTGGAGGTAGAGACGGCTGACGGCCGGGGTGCGCATGCTGGCGAGGGCGAACCCCCGAGCGGAGTGGGCGTAGATCAGCTCGTCGTGGACGGGCGGTGCCTCGGCGAGGATGCCCAGCCAGGAGTACGGATAGGTCCGCTCGTACGCCGTCCGCGCCGCCTCGGGCACGGCCGCGCGGGCGATGCCGTGGAAGCCGTCGCAGCCGACGGCGTAATCGCAGGTGAGGGTCTGCTCCTGGCCCTCGCGGGTGTAGCGGATCACGGGCCGTGTGCCCTCGGCACCCTCCACGGAGTGGACCTCCGCGCCGAAGAACAGCGGCCCGCCGTCGGTGAGCTGGAGGGCGATCAGGTCCTTGACGACCTCCGTCTGGGCGTACACCGTCACCCTGCGGCCCCCGGTGAGGGACGGAAGGTCGAGGCGGTGGGCGCGTCCGGCGAAGCGCAGCTCGATGCCGTCGTGGACCAGTCCCTCGCGGTCGAGCCGGTCTCCGGCGCCCGCGGCGCGCAGGACGTCGGTGGTGGCCTGCTCCAGGATGCCCGCGCGCTGGCGCCGCTCGACGTAGGAGCGGTCACGGCTCTCCAGGACGACGCTGTCGACGCCCGCCCGGTACAGGAGCCGGGCGAGCAGCAGTCCGGCCGGGCCGCCGCCGATGATCGCGACGGTGGTGTGCATGCGCTCTCCTGTTCGTCCAGTGAAGTAAACTTCACGAATCGGGGTGGGCAGAGTGTGCGCCCGGTACCCCACCCTGTCAACGCCGCGTTCCCCGGCCCGAGCGACGGAGATCCGATGCCCGCCACCAGCCCCGCGCAGCCGCCCCCGGAGGCCGTCGCCCCCCTGATGCGCGGCATCACCGTCCTGCGCGCGCTCACCCACGCCGCCGGGACGCTCAGCCTCAGCGAACTGGAGCGCGCCACCGGTCTCGCCCGCGCCACCGTCGACCGGGTCACGGCCACCCTGGCGCGGATGGGTTACGTCCGCCTCGACGGCCGCGACGCCACCCTCGCCCCGCGCCTGATGGAGCTCGGCAACGCCTACCTGGCCGCGATCCGCCTCCCCGGCCTGCTCGGCGCCCGCGCCGACGCCCTCGCCGACGAACTGGACGAGTCGGTGTCCCTCGCGGTCACCGACCGGGACGGCATCCGCTTCGTCCACCAGGCGACCCGGCGCCGCGCCATGTCCCTCAGCTTCCGCATCGGCGACCTGCTGCCCGCCGAACGCACCGCCCCCGGCGCGCTGTTCGCCGCCGACTGGACGCCGGCGGAGTGGACGCGGTGGCGCGAACACCGCACCTCCGACCCCGACGGCCGGGACTTCCCCGCCGTACCGCCGCCGGCCGTGCCGTACGGCGAGGGGTTCGAGCAGCGGGCCGCCGAGGCGCGGGAGCGCGGCTGGGCGCTGGACGACCAGCGCATCGAGCCCGGTCTGGTCGCCCTCGCCGTACCGGTGCACGGGCCCGACGGGCGGGTGGCGTGCGCGGTGAGCGTGGTGAGCCACACCAGCCGGCACAGCGCCGCCTCACTGCGGGACGCCGCCCTGCCCCGGCTGCGCGCGGCCGTCCACGGCATGGAGCGGGAGCTGCGCGAGGCCCGGCCGCCGGCCCCGGCGCCCGCGCCGTACGGCCTCGCGGCGTGGACGGGGGCGTCCAAACAGGAGCTGGGGCGGGACTTCATCGAGTCGCTGGCCCGCGGGCTGACCGTGCTGACCGCGTTCGACGAGGGGCGGGACGCCCTGACGCTCAGCGCGGTCGCCGAGGCGACCGGCCTGGCCCGCGCCACCGCGCGCCGCGCGCTGATCACCCTGGAGCACCTCGGGTACGTCACGGCCCACGAGCGGACCTTCCGCCCGGCCCCGCGCGTCCTGGAGCTCGGCTACCCCCCGCTCTCCCGCACCACCCTGTCCGCCATCGCCGCGCCCCACCTGGCGGCGCTCGCCACCCGGGTGCACGACTCGGCGTCGCTCGCCGTGCTCGCGGGTGACGACATCCAGTACACGGCCCGGGTCGCCACCAGCCGCATCATGAGCGTCAACATCACCGTCGGAACGCGCTTCCCGGCGTACGCGACCTCGATGGGCCGGGTCCTGCTGGCCGGACTCGCCCCGGCACAGCGGGCGGAGCGGCTGGCCCGCACCGAACTGCTCCCGCTCACCCCGCACACCGTCACCGACCCCGCGGGACTCGCCGCCGTCCTGGACTCCGTCGCCCGCCACGGGTACGCCCTCGTCGACGAGGAGCTGGAGGAGGGGCTGCGCTCCCTCGCCGTACCGGTCCGCGACCGCGCCGGGGTGGCCGTCGCGGCGGTCAACGTCGCCATGCACAGCGTCCGCCGGACCGCCGGGCAGTGCGTGCAGGAGCTGCTGCCGGAGCTGCGGGCGACGGCGGACCGCATCGAGGCGGACCTGCGGGTCGCGGGCCGCTTCGCCCGGATCGCGACGGCCTGATCACCCCGTCCCGGACAGAGTGCGCGAAGTGGGCGGAGGGGGCCGAGGGGGCGCGGTGGTCAGAAGACGGACAGCCCCGTCAGGGTCGTGAAGCGGTCCAGCGCCGCCACGCCCGCCACCGAGTTGCCGCGCCGGTCCAGGCCGGGGCTCCAGACGCACAGGGTGCAGCGGCCGGGGACGACGGCGATGATGCCGCCGCCGACGCCGCTCTTGCCGGGCAGGCCGACCCGGTAGGCGAACTCACCGGCCGCGTCGTACGTCCCGCACGTCAGCATCACCGCGTTGATCTGCTTGGCCTGGCTGCGGGTGAGGAGCGTCGAGCCGTCGGCCCGGATGCCGTGGCGGGCCAGGAAACCGGCGGCCAGTGCCAGGTCGGCGCAGGACGCCTCCACCGAGCACTGGCGGAAGTACTGGTCGAGGAGGTCGGGCACCGGGTTGGCGATGTTGCCGTACGACGCCATGAAGTGGGCCAGGGCGGCGTTGCGGTCGCCGTGCGCGGTCTCGGAGGCGGCCACCCGCTCGTCGAAGTCCAGCGCCGCGTTGCCGCTCTCGGCGCGGAGGAAGTCCAGCAGGCTCCCGGAGGCGTCGCCGGTCAGGGTCTGTAGCCGGTCGGTGACGACGAGCGCGCCCGCGTTGATGAACGGGTTGCGCGGGATGCCGTTCTCGTACTCCAGCTGCACCAGCGAGTTGAACGCGTTGCCGGACGGTTCGCGCCCCACGCCCTCCCAGAGCGCCCCGCCGTCCATGGAGAGGACGAGGGCGAGGGTGAACACCTTGGTGATGGACTGCGCCGAGAAGGGCTGCCGCCAGTCCCCGACCCCGTACACCGTGCCGTCCAGCTCCGCGACGGCCATGCCGAAGCGGCCGGGATCGGCCTCGGCGAGCAGCGGGATGTAGTCGGCGGGCCGGCCCCGGGCCGGGGCGGCCGCGATGTCGGCGGCGATGCGGTCGAGCACCGGACGGAAGTCGGTGACGGGCTGGAAGGAGGGCGGCACGGTGACCCACCCTAAGGGCTACGAGAGGGCCGGCAGCACCCGGTCGGGGGTGAGCGGAAGCTCACGGAAGCGGACGCCGGTGGCGTGGTGCAGGGCGTTGCCGATGGCGGCCGGGGTGCCGACGATGCCGATCTCCCCGATGCCTTTGCTGCCCATGGGGTTGAGGTGGGGGTCGTCCTCCTCGACCCAGTGCGCGTCGATCTCCGGGACGTCGGCGTGGCTCGGTACGTGGTAGGAGGCGAGGTCCCGTTCGGCGAAGCCCCCGAAGGCCGGGTCCATGGTGCTGTGCTCCGTCAGGGCCATTCCCAGCCCCATGATCATCCCGCCGATGAACTGCGAGCGGGCCGTACGGGGGTTGAGGATCCGCCCGGCGGCGTAGACGCCCGTCAGCCGCCGCACCCGTACCTCCCCCGTGCCGGTGTCGACCTGGACCTCCGCGAAGTGGGCGCCGAAGGCGTGCCGGGCGAACGGTGGGGTGCGCTCG
This sequence comes from Streptomyces gobitricini, assembly GCF_039532985.1. NCBI lineage: Bacteria > Bacillati > Actinomycetota > Actinomycetes > Kitasatosporales > Streptomycetaceae > Streptomyces > Streptomyces gobitricini. Next base: position 123,804 of record NZ_BAAASR010000013.1, read on the forward strand.
GTCTCCGCGGTGGTGTCGGCGGAGGCGGTGACGCCCTCGGCCGGCAGGGGTCCGGTGTGCCGGGCCAGCCGCTCGGCCAGGCGCGTGCACGCCCGGTGCACGGCCCAGCCCCAGGAGGCGGTGCCGGATGACCCGCCGGCGAGTGGGGCGCGCGGCAGGCGGGTGCTGCCGATGCCGATCGACACCGAGTCGACGGCGACGCCCAGCACGTCGGCGGCGACCTGGGCGAGCACGGTCCGGGCACCGGTGCCGATGTCGGTGGCGTTGACGCGGATGTCGTAGCCGCCGTCGTGGAGGGCGGTGGCGGTGGCGGTGGACGGTGAGACCAGTACGGGGTAGGTGGCGGCGGCGACCCCGGTGCCGGTGAGCCACCTGCCCTCGCGGCGGGCCGCGGGGCGCGGGTCGCGGTCGGCCCAGCCGAACCGGCGGGCCCCTTCGCGCAGGCACGCGACGAGGTTGCGGCTGCTGAAGGGCAGGCCGCTGTCCGGTTCGGTGGCGGGCTCGTTGCGGACGCGCAGCTCGACGGGGTCGAGGCCGACGGCGTCGGCGAGCTCGTCCATGGCCGACTCCAGCGCGTACATGCCGGGTGCCTCGCCCGGGGCGCGCATCCAGGAGGGGGTCGGGACGTCGAGGGGCGCGACGTGGTGGTCGGTGAGGCTGTGCGGCGACGCGTACATCACGCGGGCGGGGACGCCGGCTTGCTCGACGAACTCCTTGACGCGGGAGGTGTGGGTGGTGACCTCGTGGCTGAGGCTGAGGAGGGTGCCGTCGCTGCCGGCGCCCAGCCGGACCCGCTGGATCGTCGGCGCGCGGTGGCCGACGACGGCCGCGAGGTGGTTCCGGGGCAGGGCGAGTTTCACGGGCCGGCCGGTGTGGCGGGCGGCCATCGCGGCCAGCACCACGTGCGGGCGCGGGGTGCCCTTGGAGCCGAACCCGCCGCCCACGTGCTCGGAGACCACCGTGACCCGGTCCTCGGGCAGGCGGAAGAGGGCGGCGAGGGTCTTGCGGACCGGGTTGGCGCCCTGGCTGGAGTCGTACACCGTCAGGCGGACCCCGTCGCCCTCGCCGTCCCAGCGGGCGAACGCGGCGTGCGGCTCCATCGGGTGGTTGTGCAGCGGCGGGACGCGGTACGTGACGTCCACGCGGACGGGCGCGGCGGCGAAGGCGCCCTCGGCGTCGCCGCGCTCACGGACCGCCGCCTGGCCCCCGTTGGCCAGGTCGGGACGGTAGGCGTCCGGGTGGTCCTCGGTGAGCGTGACGTCGTGCGGTTCGGCGGCATAGGTGACGCCGACGGCCGCCGCCGCGGCCCGGGCGTCCTCGAGCGTCTCGGCCACGGCGAGGGCGACGTACCAGCCGCGGTGCGGCACCGCGTCGTCCTGGAGGACGGCGAGCGTCGGGTCGTCGGCCTCGCCGAGGCGGGGGGCTGTCCCGGGGGTGAGGACGGCGAGGGTGCCGGGCAGCGCGAGGGCGGCGGCCGTGTCCACGGAGGTCACCCGGCCACAGGCCACGGTGGCGGGTACGGGCCAGGCGTAGGCGCAGTCGGGCGGCGTGTGGGCGTGTTCGCCGGCGTACCGGGCGGTGCCGGTGACCTTGTCGCGTCCTTCTACGCGCTCGGTGGCGACGCCGAGGGCGGGGGCGGGCGCGGCGGGCACCCGGGCGCGGGTGGAGTGCATCGCTGGTCTTTCCGTTCAGGGGCGGTCGGCCGCCAGTTCGGACAGGACACGGCAGGCCAGATTGTGGGCGAGCGGCACCTTGAAGGCGTTGTCCCGCAACGGCTGGGCCAGCCCGAGCTCGGCCTCCACCGCACGGGCGATGGTCCGATCGGTGGGCGTGGTGCCGAGGAGCGCGGTCTCGGCGAGCCGGGCCCGCCACGGCCGGTGGGCGAGGCCGCCGAAGGCCAGTCCGACCCGGCGTACGGTCCCGTCCCCGGCCACGTCGAGGACCGCGGCGACGGAGGCGAGCGCGAAGGCGTACGAGGCACGGTCACGGGCCTTGCGGTACGCGGACGGCAGCCCGGCCGTACCGGGCGGCAGGACGACCGCGGTGATCAGCTCGCCGGGCCGGATGACGGTGTCCCGCTCGGGGTGGTCGCCGGGCAGCCGGTGGAACTCGGTCACCGGCACGGTCCGCTCACCGTCCGGGCCGTGCAGTTCGACGGTGGCGTCGAGGGCGGCGAGGGCCACGGCCATGTCGGAGGGGTGCGTCGCGACGCAGTGCGGCGAGTGGCCGAGGACGGCGTGGTCGCGGTGGACGCCCTCGCGGGCGCCGCAGCCGCTACCGGGCTCGCGCTTGTTGCAGGGCATGGCGGTGTCCTGGAAGTAGGGGCACCGGGTGCGCTGGAGCAGGTTCCCGCCGGTGGTCGCGGTGTTGCGCAGCTGGCCCGACGCCCCGGCGAGCAGCGCCTGCGACAGGACGGGATACCGGTCGCGTACGAGCGGGTGGGCGGCCAGGTCGCTGTTGCGCACGGTCGCGCCGGCGCGCAGCCCTCCGTCGGGCAGCTCCTCGACGGTGTCGAGCGGCAGCCGGCCGACGTCGACGAGCGTGCCGGGAACCTCGACGCCGTGCTTCATCAGGTCGACGAGGTTGGTGCCGCCCGCGAGGTAGCGGGCGCCGGGGCGGGCCGCGTGGGCGGCGGTGGCCTCCTCGACGCTTCTGGCGCGTACGTATCCGAAGGGCTTCACCGGGTCACGTCCTCGACGGCGGCGACGATGTTGGGGTAGGCACCGCAGCGGCACAGGTTGCCGCTCAGCCGCTCGCGGATCTCCGCGGGCGTCAGTTCCACCGGCCCCTGGCCGGACGGCCGGGCGGGGTCGGTGACGTGGGAGGGGTGCCCGGCGGCGGCCTCGGCGAACACGCCGACGGCCGAGCAGAGCTGCCCGGGTGTGCAGTACCCGCACTGGAAGGCGTCCCGGTCGAGGAACGCCTGCTGCACCGGGTGCAGCTCTCCGCCCGCGGCCAGGCCCTCGACGGTGATGACGTCGACGCCGTCCTGGGCGACCGCGAGAAGCAGGCAGCTGTTGGCGCGCCGTCCGTCGACGAGGACGGTGCACGCCCCGCACTGCCCGTGGTCGCAGCCCTTCTTGGCCCCGGTCAGCCCGAGGTCCTCGCGCAGCACGTCGAGCAGCGTGGCCCGGTGGTCGACGGTGAGGTCCCGGGGTTCGCCGTTCACCCGGAGGGTGACGCGGGACCGGGTCGGCACTCCGTCGGGGTGGTCCCCGGGGGCGGCGGGGCCGCCGGAGGGGTCGTGGGGCGGGTGCGCGACGCTCATCAGAGGGTCTCGTCGGCCTCGTCGGGGACGGTGTGCATGGCGGCCTCCTCGGCGGAGGCGGCGGCGCCCGCGATACCCACGTCCCGGGCGACGACGTCCTTCTCGTCGTCCTCCCGCACGCCCTCGTCCGGTGCGACGAGACGGCCGGAGCGCTCGCGGCCGACCTGGTCGCCGAGGGGCTCGCCGTCACCACCCGGGAGGTCGCCGATGCCGTTGGAGGTGTCGGGCTCCTCCAGCGCCGGGTCGGGCACCTCCTCGGCGAGCCGCTGGTCGAGGGTCTCGCCCTCGCGCTGCTCGCGGGCGGTGGTGCCGACGTGGTTGACGGCCAGGGGCCGCTCCGGCGGGGACCAGCCCTCGTCGTAGGGATCGGCCTCCCGGTCCGACAGGGTGTCCTCGGGGTCGAGGATGCCGTCGTCCTCCCGGCCGTCGGAGTCGTCCGGCTGGTAGACGTTGTCGCCCATCGTGCTCTCGGTGTCCATGGCATCGCTCCCGTGGGTGCTGCTCCTGATCTCGTATGCCTGATCGCGTATCCAGACTGGATCAGGTCACACATCCCGGCATTCCGGGCGGTGCGGAACAGGAGGGTCGTCCGGTGGCTATTCCGGGTCGTCCGCCTCCAGGGCGGACATGTCCCAGCTGAGGAGCCGCTCGGCCTCCCGGTGGGTGCGTTCGGCGAGCCTTCTCGCCTCATGAAGCACATCTCCGTGCTCATCGACCAGCTGGTCGTATATGGGCGACGCGGTGGATATGGGGCTCACGGTGGTCTCTCCTCGGGCGCACGCGGCTACGGGGTGCCGGGGCGGCCCCGGCGCCCGGTCGTCTGCCCGGGACGCGGCGGATCATGCGGATCCTTGAGCACCGCGCCGCGCCCGTGGCGCGACCCGCTGTAGGCGGCCGCCCGCAGATCGTGCAGCCGGTGGGTGGGGCGCAGCCCGGGAAGGCCGTGGAGATACGGGTCGTAGGCGTGCGCCGCACCCTCCCCGTGCGGCCTCGGGGTCCGCACGGTCAGTGTCGCGAAGGCCCGCCAGGGCTCGTCCGGCGCGGCCGCGCACAGCTCGAAGCGGACGGGGCCGCGGTCCAGCGCCGCGCGCAGCGCGTCCGGGTCACCGGGCACACGGCGGTGGCCCGCGCCGGGGCCGGCGCCCGCCCCCGGAGTGACGCCCGGCCGGAGGGCCCCGGCGGGATCCGCCATGATCACCCGCTCCCGGCCGCCCACCCGGTACGCCAGCAGGGTGGAGTACGGCCCGGCCAGGGCGTCGCGCCTCGGGAGGGGCACGTGGCGGCCCAGGCGGCCGGTGCCGCTGGAGGTCAGCAACAGGTCCAGCGGGGTGCCCGGCCCGCCGGCGTCCTCGACGCGCAGCGCCAGGCCCAGGCCGTCCGGCCACCCCGCCGGCAGCCCGGCGGCCCGCGACCACCGCACGCTCACCCGGTACTCCCCCGCCCGGTCGAGGAACGGTACGCCCCACGGCACGCCGCCGTCACCGGTCCCGGGCACGTCCAGCGTCCCTTCGCACACCAGGCCCCGGGGGTGGAGGGCCGGTGCGGAGCGCTTCCGCGCCAGGCGGCGCGCGACGTCGAAGGCCTGCTTCTCGATCGCCACGGCGACTCCTTCCGTGTCGTGTCGTGTCGTGTCGGAGAGCACCGGGTACCCCGTCGGCACGGAGCCAAGGCGCGGGCGGCACCGGGACGGGCTCCGCAGGACGCCACGCGGAGCCAGGGCGCGGGCGGACACCACGCGGGCGGGACGCCCCGGGCGCTGACGGCTCCCGCCCGCTCGGCCCGCGGCGGAGCCGGGTGGTCGGGAGGTACGGCGCGGTGGGCGGTACGGCACCCGGGCCGGTCGCCGTCCGGGTGCCGGCCGGGAGGTGGTCGCGGCGCTGCCTACCGGTCGCCCTGCGTACGGCGTACGCAGGCGGCGACGACCTCACGGAGGCTGCCGGTGCGGCACAGCAGTTGCCGCTGGACGTGCGCGCCGTTGCCGCCGGCGAGCAGTTCGGCGAGTCCTTGGCGGGCCTGGGAGAGGTCTCCGTTCTCGTCGAGGGCCTTCTCGACGTGGCCGAGCAGGGCGTGCACGACCCGGTCGGCGGGGGCGGGGCGCATGGTGACCGGGTGGATCAGGTGGCCGTCCAGGCCGGAGCGGGCGGCCTGCCAGGCCGCGGCCCGCAGCAGGCCCACGCCGTGTCGGGCGGGGGGCTCACCCTCCCGCCACGCGCGGGCGGCGGTGTCCACCAGGCCGCGGGTCAGGGTGGCGAGCAGCACGGTGGTGGAGGCGTCGAGGCAGACGTCGGCGGCGCGGACCTCGACGGTGGGATAGGTGCGGGAGAGCCGGGCGTCGAAGTAGATCATTCCCTCGTCGTGGAGGACTCCGGTGTCGAGCAGGTCGCTCACCTGCTGGTGGTAGCGGCGGGCCGAGCCGAAGACCTCCACGGGGCCCGCCGAGGGCCAGCGCCCCCACACGCGGTTGCGGTAGCTGTGGTATCCGCTGTCGTAGCCCTGCCAGAAGGGGGAGTTGGCGCTCAGCGCGAGCAGGACGGACAGCCATGGCCGTATCCGGTCCAGGACCCCGACGCCCTCCTCGTCCGACTCGACCGAGACGTGGACGTGGCAGCCGCAGGTGAGCTGCTCCAGCGCGGTGAGGCCGAACTGCTCCTGTATCCAGCGGTAGCGTCTGCCCTCGGTGACGGCCGGGCCGGCGGGGAGCGGCGAGGTGGCGAGGGCCACCACCGCGGCCCCGGCACCGGCGGCGTGCCGTGCGGCCTCGGCGCGCCAGCGTTCGATCTCGGCGCCGAGCTCCTTCATACCGCTCTGCGGGTGCGTGGCGAACTCCAGTTGCTGGCCCTGGAGTTCCTTGGTGAAGGCGTGGGCCCTGCCCCGGCTCTCCTTGACGGCGGCGGCCAGCACGGCGGTGGACAGGGCTCGCGGCTCACCGCTCCGCGGGTCCACCAGCAGGAGTTCCTCTTCCACTCCGACAGTGCGCAACGGAAACCACCTTTCCGATCGCATCCAGCGGGGACTGCGCGGGACGCACCATCATCCCGGCTGGGCGGCGTCCGCGCACCGGTCCGCCGGGACTGTGCCGGGGATGTGGCGGGTTCCCGACGCCTTCGGCTTGAACCGTCCCGCGTTCCCGCGCGGCGGATCCTTCCGCGGGGGGTCAAAGGCTCGTCACCGGTGCTGGCCGGCGGTTCCGTGCCGCGGGGCGGTGTCCGGCCGGCCGGACACCGCCCTTCGGTGTGCTCCGGTCACGAGGCCCACGTCGCACACGGGGCACCGCACACCCCGTGCCTCCCGCGCGGCGGGCCGGGGCCCGGACCTCCGGGTGGGGCGCCCGGTCAGGCGACGGAGTCGATGCGTCCGGCCGGGGTGGCGTCCGGGCCGTCGTGGTGGATGGGGGTGTGGGCACCCGTGAGGGAGACACCGCTGCCGCCGCGCCGGCCGGCGACGATCTCCGCGCCGATCGACAGGGCGGTCTCCTCCGGCGTACGGGCGCCGAGGTCGAGCCCGATCGGGGAGCGCAGCCTGGCCAGTTCCAGTTCGGTGACGCCGACCTCGCGCAGGCGCTTGTTGCGGTCCTCGTGGGTGCGGCGGGAGCCCATCGCGCCGATGTACGCGACGGGAAGCTTGAGGGCCAGTTCGAGCAGCGGCACGTCGAACTTGGCGTCGTGGGTGAGGACGCACAGCACGGTGCGGCCGTCCACCTCGGTGCGCGCGAGGTACTCGTGCGGCCACTCCACGACCACCTCGTCCGCGTCGGGGAAGCGGGCGGGGGTCGCGAAGACGGGGCGGGCGTCGCAGACGGTGACGTGGTAGCCGAGGAACTTCCCCACTCGTACCAGCGCCGCGGCGAAGTCGATCGCCCCGAAGACGATCATGCGGGGGGCGGGCACGCTGCACTCGACCAGCAGGGTGATCGGCTGTCCGCAGCGCGAGCCGTTCTCGCCGACGGTCACCGTACCGGTGCGGCCGGCGTCCAGCATGGCGCGGGCCTCGCCCGCCGCCGTGCGGTCCAGCTCCGGGTGGCCGCCCAGGCGGCCCTCGTACGAGCCGTCGGGGCGGACCAGGAGGGCGCGGCCCATCAGGTCGGCCGGGCCGTCGGTGATCCGGGCCAGAGCCGCCGCCTCCCCTCCGGCGGCGGCTCCGAGTGCGGCGGGGAAGACCTCGCTGCGGACCGGGGTGACGAGGATGTCGATGACGCCGCCGCAGGTCAGGCCGACCGCGAAGGCATCCTCGTCGCTGTAGCCGAAGCGCTCCAGGACGGTCTCGCCGTCCTCCAGCGCCTGTCGGCACAGGTCGTACACGGCCCCCTCGACACACCCGCCGGAGACCGACCCGATCGCCGTGCCCTCGCTGTCGACGGCGAGGGCGGCGCCCGGTTGCCGGGGCGCGCTGCCGCCGACCGCCACCACGGTGGCGACGGCGAAGTCGCGTCCCTGCTCGACCCACCGGTGGAGCTCCTCGGCGATGTCCAGCATGTCGGCCTCCTTGCAGACGGATGTGTGAGGGGGTCCCGTCAGTGCGCGGTACCCGTGGCGAAGTAGAAGATGAACACCGCGGAGAGCACCCACATCAGGACGCTCGGCTCACGCCACTTGCCCTGTGCGGCCTTGATGGCGCAGTAGGCGATGACACCCGCGCCGACACCGGTGGTGATGGTGTAGGTGAACGGCATGAGTACGACCGTCAGGAAGACCGGGACGGCGACGGACCAGTCGGTCCAGTCCACGTGCCGGGCGTTCTGCAGCATCATCGCGCCGATGACCACCAGCGCGGCCGAGGCCACCTGACCCGGGACGAGCTGGGTGAGCGGGGTGAAGAACAGGCAGGCGGCGAAGAACAGGCCGGTGACCGAGGCCGACAGACCCGTACGCGCGCCCTCGCCGACGCCCGTGGCGGACTCGATGAAGACGGTCTGGCCGGAGGATCCGGAGACACCGCCGATCGCACCGCCGGCGCCGTCGATGAACAGCGCCTTGCTCAGGCCCGGCATGCGGCCCTGGGCGTCGGCGAGCTTGGCCTCCTGGCCGACGGCGATGATCGTCGCCATGGCGTCGAAGAAGCCGGCCAGCACCAGGGTGAAGACGATCATCGAGACGGTGGTGTAGCCGAGGTCGCCCCACCCGCCGAACTCGACCATGCCGAAGAGCGAGAAGTCCGGCATGGAGACCGGGCTGCCGTGCAGGATGGGCGCGGTGCCGCCCCACGCGGATTCCTTGATCAGGCCGGCCGCGGTGGCGGTGACCGAGATGAGGGTGCCGACGACGATGCCGATCAGGATGGCGCCGGGTACCTTGCGGGCCTGCAGCATGAAGATCAGCAGCAGGGTGAAGCAGAACAGTGCCACCGGCCAGCCGGAGAGCGAACCGCCGACACCGAGGGTGACGGGACCGCCGACCTCGCTGGGTCCGACGAAACCGGCCTTGACGAAGCCGATGATCGCGATGAAGAGGCCGATGCCCATCGTGATGCCGTGCTTCAGAGCCAGGGGTATGGCGTTCATGATGACTTCACGGACACCGGTGACCACCAGGAGGCAGATCACGGCGCCGTAGATGACACACATGCCCATGGCCTGCGGCCAGGTCATGTTCGGGGCCACCTGCGTGGAGATGACGCCCGCGACACTCAGGCCCGCCGCGAGGGCGAGCGGGACCTTGCCGATGAAACCCATCGCCAGAGTGGTGACCGCTGCGGCGAGAGCGGTGGCGGTGATGAGGGCGGGCTGGCTGAGCTTGTCTCCGGCCGCGTCCGGTCCGCCGAGCAGCAGCGGGTTGAGCAGGAGGATGTACGCCATGGCCATGAAGGTCGTGACGCCGCCGCGCACTTCCTGCGCGACCGTGGATCCTCTGTGGGTTATGTGAAAGTACCGGTCGAGCCAAGACCGTCCGGCGGGGACGCGGGAACCGGGTCCCGCGTCTTCGGCGACGGTCTTCGGCTCCACTGACGACTGGGTCATGGTGCCTACTCCCAAGGTTCAAAGGGGCACCCGCATGGCCGGGGGCAAAGCTGCGGGATTTGGGATGGTGCGTGGGCTGCACGACCCGGGGGACGGCCCGAGACGAACGGGGTGATGCGTGTTGAGCGGTCCTGCGGTGGGGGGGTGGGGGGGTTGGGACGAGTGGGGGGAGGCTCCGGGCGGTGCGGGCGGGTGGAAGTGTGACGTTCCCGGGAGGCACGCACCGCCCGGAGGGCTTACAGGGTGCCGGTGAGGTGTTCGGGGCGCACCGGCGTCTTGTTGAGCTCCAGGCCCGTCGCGTTCCGGATCGCCGCGAGGACGGCCGGGGTGGACGACAGGGTCGGGGCCTCACCGATGCCGCGCAGGCCGTAGGGCGCGTGGTCGTCGGCGAGTTCGAGCACGTCGACCGGGATGGTCGGGGTGTCGAGGATCGTGGGGATCAGGTAGTCCGTGAAGGAGGGGTTGCGCACCTTCGCGGTCTTGGGGTCGACGATGATCTCCTCCATGACCGCCACGCCGAGGCCCTGGGTGGTGCCACCCTGGATCTGGCCGACGACGGACAGCGGGTTGAGGGCCTTGCCGACGTCCTGGGCGCAGGCGAGCTCGATGACCTTGACCAGGCCCAGCTCGGTGTCCACCTCGACGACCGCGCGGTGCGCGGCGAACGAGTACTGGACGTGGCCGTTGCCCTGGCCGGTGCGCAGGTCGAAGGCCTCGGTGGGGCGGTGGCGCCACTCGGCCTCGATCTCGACGACCTCGTCCTCCAGGACGTCCACCAGGTCGGCGAGGACCTCGCCGCCGTCGGTGACGACCTTGCCGCCTTCGAGCAGCAGTTCGGCGGTGGCCCACGCGGGGTGGTACGTGCCGAGCTTGCGGCGGCCGATCTCCAGGACCTTCTCGCGGACGAGTTCGCACGAGTTCTTGACCGCGCCGCCGGTGACGTACGTCTGGCGGGAGGCGGAGGTCGAGCCGGCCGAGCCGACCTGGGTGTCGGCCGGGTTGATGGTCACCTGGGTGACGCCCAGCTCGGTACGGGCGATCTGCGCGTGGACGGTGATGCCGCCCTGGCCGACCTCGGCCATCGCGGTGTGGACGGTCGCGACCGCCTCACCGTTGATGACCTCCATGCGCACCTTGGCGGTGGAGTAGTCGTCGAAGCCCTCGGAGAAGCCGACGTTCTTGATGCCGACCGCGTAGCCGACGCCGCGGACGACGCCTTCGCCGTGCGTGGTGTTGGACAGTCCGCCGGGCAGCGCGCGGACGTCGGCGCCCTCGGTGGACTCCCACTGGCGCTCCGGCGGCAGCGGGCGGGCCTTGATGCGGCGCAGCAGCTCGGCGACCGGGGCGGGCGAGTCGACCGGCTGGCCGGTCGGCATCAGGGTGCCCTGCTCCATGGCGTTGAGCCGGCGGAACTCCACCGGGTCCATGTCCAGCTTCTTCGCGAGCTTGTCCATCTGGGCCTCGTACGCGAAGCACGCCTGGACCGCGCCGAAGCCGCGCATGGCGCCGCAGGGCGGGTTGTTGGTGTAGAGCGCGATGGCCTCGATGTCGACGTCGTCGATGACGTACGGGCCGACGGCGAGCGAGGAGGCGTTGCCGACCACGGCCGGGGAGGCCGAGGCGTAGGCGCCGCCGTCCAGCACGATCCGGCACTTCATGTGCGTGATCTTGCCGTCCTTGGTGGCGCCGTGCTCGTACCAGAGCTTCGCCGGGTGACGGTGGACATGGCCGAAGAAGGACTCGAACCGGTTGTAGACGATCTTGACCGGCTTGCCGGTGCGGAGCGCCAGCAGGCAGGCGTGGATCTGCATCGACAGGTCCTCGCGGCCGCCGAAGGCACCGCCGACGCCGGAGAGCGTCATGCGGACCTTCTCCTCGGGCAGGCCGAGGACGGGGGCGATCTGGCGCAGGTCGGAGTGGAGCCACTGGGTGGCGACGTACAGGTCGACGCCGCCGTCCTCGGCGGGCACGGCCAGGCCGGACTCGGGGCCGAGGAACGCCTGGTCCTGCATGCCGAAGACGTACTCGCCGGAGACGATGACGTCGGCCTTCTTGGCGGCCTCGTCGGCGTTGCCGCGGACGATCGGCTGGCGGTGCACGATGTTCGGGTGCGGTACGTGACCGGCGTGGTGGTCGTCCCGGCCCGGGTGCAGCAGCGGCGCGTCGGGGGCGGTCGCGGAGGCCTCGTCGGTGACGACGGGCAGCTCCCGGTACTCGACCTTGATCTTCGCGGCGGCGCGGCGGGCGGTCTCCGGGTGGTCGGCGGCGACCAGGGCGACCGGCTCACCGTGGTGGCGTACGACGCCGTTGGCGAGGACCGGGGTGTCCTGGATCTCCAGGCCGTAGTTCTTCACCTCGGTGGGCAGGTCCTCGTAGGTCAGGACGGCGTGGACGCCGGCCTGGGCGAGGGCCTCGGAGGTGTCGATGGAGACGATCTCGGCGTGCGCGACCGTGGAGCGGAGGAGCTGGCCCCACAGCATGTCCTCGTGCCACATGTCCGAGGAGTAGGCGAACTCGCCGGTGACCTTGAGGGTGCCGTCGGGGCGGAGCGTGGACTCGCCGATGCCGCCCTTGGTCTGGGAGGCCTGGGTGACCTTGGTGGGAGTGCCGGCCGGGGCGGCGGCGGCTCGGGTGTTCTGCGACATGGTCAGACCGCGCCTTCCTGGAGCCCTTGACGTTCCTGACGGGCGGCCGCGAGGCGGACGGCGTCGAGGATCTTCTCGTAACCGGTGCAGCGGCAGAGGTTGCCGGAGAGCGCCTCGCGGATGTCCTCGTCGGACGGCGAGGGGTTGCGCTCCAGCATCTCGTCGGCCGCGACGAGCAGGCCCGGGGTGCAGAAGCCGCACTGGACGGCGCCGGCGTCGATGAAGGCCTGCTGGATCGGGGAGAGCTCGGTGCCCTCGCCCGTCTGGGAGTCGGTGCCCTGGGCGGACCAGCCCTGTGCTTCCTGGACGGACGTGCCGGAGGAGCCGCACGCGCCGGTGCCGCACGCGCCGCTGTGCTCGGCACGCTGCTTGGCGTAGTCGGCGAGGCCCTCGACGGTGACGACCTCGCGGCCCTCGACCTGGCCGGCGGCCACGAGGCAGGAACAGACCGGGACGCCGTCCAGGCGGACCGTGCAGGAGCCGCACTCGCCCTGCTCGCAGGCGTTCTTCGAACCGGGCAAGCCCAGGCGCTCACGCAGGACGTACAGGAGGGACTCGCCCTCCCAGACGTCGTCGGCTTCCTGCGGACGTCCGTTGACCGTGAAATTCACGCGCATCGTTATGCAGCTCCTTCAAGGGTGCGGCCGGTACCGCGGTACTGCTCCCAGGTCCAGCCGAGCGTGCGGCGGGCCATGATGCCGACGGCGTGCCGGCGGTACTTGGCCGTGCCCCGTACGTCGTCGATCGGGTTGCAGGCCCCGGAGGCGAGCTCCGCGAACTGCTTGGCGACCGAGGGAGTGATGATCTTGCCGCTCTCCCAGAACCCGCCCTCTTCGAGCGCGGCGTTCAGGAATTCCTCGGCCTCCTTCGCCCGTACGGGCGTGGGGGCGGCCGAGCCGATACCGGTCCGGACGGTCCGGGTCTCGGGGTGCAGCGCCAGACCGAACGCGCACACCGCGATCACCATCGCGTTGCGGGTACCCACCTTGGAGTACTGCTGCGGCCCGTCGGCCTTCTTGATGTGGACGGTCTTGATGAGCTCGTCGGGCTGGAGCGCGTTGCGCTTCACGCCGGTGTAGAACTCGTCGATCGGGATGAAGCGGGAGCCGCGTACGGACTCCACCTCCACCTCGGCACCGGCCGCCAGCAGGGCGGGGTGCGCGTCACCGGCCGGGGACGCCGTGCCCAGGTTGCCACCGACACCACCGCGGTTGCGGATCTGCGGCGAGGCCACGGTGTGGGAGGCGAGCGCCAGGCCGGGCAGCTCGGCCCGCAGGTGCTCCATGATCTGGGTGTACGGGACGGAGGCGCCCAGCCGGACGTTCTCCTCGCCGACCTCCCACTCCCGGAGCAGCTCGATGCGGTTCAGGTCCAGCAGGTACTCGGGCCGCCGGTGGTCGAAGTTGATCTCGACCATGACATCGGTGCCACCCGCGATGGGCACAGCCGTGGGGTGCTCGGCCTTCGCGGCGAGCGCCTCCTCCCAGCTAGCGGGGCGAAGGAAGTCCATGAGTGGCTCTCTTCTACGTGATCCGGTGATCACTGGTCCGGCGACGGGAGATCGTGGAGATCGACTTGTTCCGGGTTCCGCGTGATCAGTTGGTTCGCTGGGGCTCGGGGGACGGCCGGCCCGCGTCTTCGTCTTCATGTTCATGTGCTGTTAACGCGTCGTGGCCCAAGTACACCCAGCGGTGCTCCGCTCGGTGCAGTCACCGAAACCATGAAGGAGTTGGCCGGTCGCCCGCCGAGTCTTGTAGATTCGAACGAAAGGCGAGGAGCAGTAACCTCGCTGTTTCCCCCCGGAAACGGTGGCCACAGCTCACCGGCAACAACGAGACACCCACGAGACAGATCGGCGGCGATCACATGCGGCTGCGCGCACTGCTGGAAACCGATGCGCTGGGGCTGCGGCTGCTCGGCGGCGAGGACGAGCTCGACCGCACGGTCCGCGGCGTGATGACGACGGACCTGCGCGACCCCAGCAGGTACCTCTCCGGCGGCGAGCTGGTCCTCACCGGCCTCGCCTGGCGGCGGGACTCGGCGGACTCCGAGCCCTTCGTCCGCATCCTGGCGAGCGCCGGGGTGGCGGGCCTGGCGGCCGGTGAGGCGGAACTGGGGGCGATCCCGGACGATCTGGTTCAGGCGTGTTTGCGCCACCGCCTGCCACTGTTCGCAGTGAACGAATCCGTTGCGTTCGCAACGATCACTGAGTATGTCGTTCGCCAGGTGTCGGGCGAGCGGGCCGGAGACCTCGCGGCTGTCGTGGATCGCCACAGAAGGCTGATGACCTCCGGCCCGGCGGGCGGCGGACCGGAGGTGGTCCTCGACCTGCTCGGCTCCGACCTGGACCTTCGCGCCTGGGTGCTGTCACCGACGGGACGTCAGATCGCCGGGGCGGGCACGCCGCTGCCCCGCGAGACCGGCGCCGCCCTGGCCGGCGAGCACCTGTCCGCCACACGCGGCGGGCGGCGCGGTCCGCACCGGGCCGTCACCCGGGGCGTGACGTACTCGCTCTTCCCGATCCGGAACACCGGGCGCGGGACGGCTCCCGCCTCCCGGGACGTGCGGGAGACCGTGCTGTCCGACTGGCTGCTGGCCGTCGAGGCGGACGCCGGCGACTGGCCGGCCGCCCGGCTGGACCTGCTCCAAGGCGTCACCCAGCTGATCGCGGTGGAGCGGGACCGGCGGGACGCGGCGCGGACGGTACGACGGCGACTGGCCCAGGAGGTCCTGGAGCTGGTGCAGACGGGCGCCGCCCCCGCCGAGATCGCCGCGCGTCTGCGGGTGGCCGCCCCCGTGCTGCTGCCGGGGCTCGGCACGGCGCCGCACTGGCAGGTCGTGGTGGCGCGGGTCGAGTGGGGCGAGAGCGGTACGGGCGCGCCGGGCATCGAGGCCGGACCCGTCGCCCAGTCGCTGCTGGAGGAGATCCTGGTCGACCCCACGACGGCCGGCCCCGACTCGGCCGACCGCATCGCGGTGGCCCACACCGGCGACGAGGCCATCGCCCTGGTGCCGCTGCCGGCCGTACCGGGCGCGGACGGCGACGCTCCGGCGGAGGAGGGCGAGGCGGGCCCCGCGGTGGACGGCGCCGCCGGGCTGCACGCGGACGCCCTGCTCTCCGCCGTGCGCGGCCCGCTGTCGGCGGGCCTGGCGGACGACGGGCGTCTCACCCTGGGTGTGAGCGCCGCCGTGCACTCGGCCGAAGGGCTGCGCGGCGCCCTGGAGGAGGCGCGGCACGCCCGGCGCGTGGCGGCGGCGCGGCCGGGAAGGGTGTGCGCGGCGGGGCACCACGAGCTGGCGTCGCACGTGCTGCTGCTGCCGTTCGTGCCGGACGACGTGCGGCGGGCGTTCACGGCCCGGCTGCTGGACCCGCTGCGCGACTACGACCGGCGGCACCGGGCAGAGCTGATCCCGACGCTGGAGGCCTTCCTCGACTGCGACGGCTCCTGGACGCGCTGCGCCGGCCGACTGCACCTGCATGTCAACACGCTGCGGTACCGGGTGGGCCGGATCGAGCAGTTGACGGGACGGGACCTGTCGCGGCTGGAGGACAAGCTGGACTTCTTCCTGGCCCTGCGCATGTCCTGACGTAACAGCAACACTCGACAGAGAGCGGAACACCACGTGATGTCCGGACCAACGGACTCCTCGGCGGACCCCCTCCGGGGCGACTGCGCCAACTGCTTCGGTCTGTGCTGCGTCGCGCTGCCCTTCGCCGCCTCCGCGGACTTCGCCGCCGACAAGCCCGCCGGCACCCCGTGCGCCAACCTGGCCGTCGACTTCCGCTGCGGCATCCACGAGCGGCTGCGCGACCGGGGCTTCTCCGGCTGCACGGTGTACGACTGCTTCGGCGCCGGCCAGAAGGTGTCCCAGGTGACCTTCGGCGGCCGGGACTGGCGGCGGGACCCGGAGACGGCACGGCGGATGTTCGCCGCGTTCCCGGTCGTACGGCACCTGCACGAACTGCTCGCGTACCTCACCGAGGTACTGACGCTGGAGCCCGCGCGCCGGCTGCACGGCGAGGCCCGGCGCGCCCTCGCCGAGACCGAGCGGCTCACGCTCCTGTCGCCGGAGGAGCTCTCCGCGCTGGACCTGGACGCCCACCGCCGGGTCGTCGGCGACCTGCTGTCGCGGGCGGGCGAGCTGGTCCGGGCGGGTGTGCCCGGCGCGAAGGGCAGGAAGAAGAACCGCCGCGGCGCCGACCTCATGGGCGCCCGCCTCACGGGCGCGGACCTCCGGGGCGCGAGCCTGCGCGGTGCCTGCCTCATCGCGGCCGACCTCACCGGCGCGGACCTGCGCGAGGCGGACCTGCTCGGCGCCGACCTCCGCGACGCGCGACTCGCCGGCGCCGACCTCACCGGCGCGCTGTTCCTCACCCAGCCGCAGCTCAACGCGGCGCGCGGCGACGCCCGCACGGTGGTGTCCGCGCGGCTCACCCGCCCCCGGCACTGGGCCCCCACGCCGTAGGCCCACCGCCCGCGCCCACCGGCGCCGGGGGCCCGCGGCGAGACCGGGCGGGGCGCGCCCGGCACGGCGCACCGCCCGCCGGGGCCGGGGCGCCGCCCAACCCGCGCACCGCCCAACCCGCCGTGCGGGTCCCGCGCCTTGCGGGTCCCGCGCCGCCCGCGCACCGCCCCACCGCGCCGCGCCACGCGCGCACCGCCCAGGTACCGCACCGCCCACGTACCGCGTCACCCGCGTACCGCGCCGCCGCGCCACGGCACCCGGGGGCCGCGTACCCGCGCCGGCGCGCACCCGCCCGTCAGCGGCGCGGGGTGCCCGCCGGGGTCACCGGGCCCACCGCGAGCAGGCGCGTGAAGTAGGTGTCCGGCAGCGGTTCGCCGACCGGGCGGCCGTCCGCCTCGACCCAGGCGTGCGCGTTGAACGGGGGCACCACGCTCACCCCCGTGCACCACGTGGGCCAGGTGCCGGTGAGCCGGCACAGCAGCGCGGCGCCCAGCGAGCGGGGCAGGCATCCGCGCGGGCCGGCGCACCGCAGGCTCACCGCGCACACGGCGTCCCGGGCGGCCAGCGCCCGGCCGGCGGTGGCGGGGCGGGCCCCGCGCCGGACGACCTCCAGCACCGCGCGGATGCGGCGCGGCGGGAGCAAGGACAGCAGCACGGCGGGGACCAGCACCAGACGGGCGGCGAGCCGGCGGGTGAGGGGCACGCCCACCGGGATCTCCAGGGCGCTCGGCGTGGTCATGCGGCCAGCCCCGACGTGCGCAGTTCGGCCACGAGCGCGGCGACGTCCGCCTCGGCCCCCGCCCGGTCGATGTCGTACGCGTCGACGAGCGCGTCGGCGGCGGCCGTCTCGTCGCCGCCCTCCATCAGCACGCGGACGATCAGGGTCGCGGTCGGGTTCAGCTCCCAGTACTGCCCGTTGCGTTGGTCCAGGAGGACGGTGCCGTACCCGGTTTCCGCGGTGGAGACGTCGGCTCCGAAGCACAGTGCCATGGTGACTTCCCTTCCGTCTGGGCTGCCGTCCGGAGCGCGAGGTCACGCAGCCAGACTTCGCAGGCGATCGTGGAGTAGAGGATGGCGTCGCGGAGCCCCGGCGCGGACGGCCGCCGGGCGAGCCGGCGCAGCGCCTCGCCGTCCACCAGGCCGAGCCGTGCGAGGTGCGAGTCCTCCCAGAGCGCGAGCAGGTCGGCGCGGTGCTGCCGCAACCCGTCGGCGGCGTCCATGGAGGCGGCGGCCTTGTTGGCGCGCCGCAGGCAGACGTCCGGCACGATGCCGCGCATGGCGGCGGTGAGGAGGGGCTTGTACGCCCAGGGGGTGACACGCTCCTCGGGGCGGACCGCGAGGCAGGCTTCGATCACCCGGTCGTCGAGGAACGGCGAGGCCATCGGCACCCCGGCCCGGGCCGCCATCCGGTCCCACTGCCGGATGACGCGCGTGCAGGAGCGGATCTGTTCCAGGTCGGCGTGCAGGCCCCGGTCCCGGTGCAGCGGCGTCGCGCTCTCCGCGGCCTCCCGCAGTGCCCGGCGCGCCATCCGCGCCGCGTCGGGGGTCACCCAGTCGAAGAGCCGTGGGGGTACGCCCCAGCCGAGGCCGGTGGTCACCGAGTCGGGCAGTGGGTCGTACAGGTGACGGCCCGCGTCGGCGAGCCAGGCGCGGTACGGACGGGAGTCGGCCAGGGCCCGGACGGTTCCGCCGAGCGGCCACTGCCACAGCGCCCGGAACCCGCGCAACTGCCGGAGGGCGAACAGCGGCCGGGTGCGGGCCAGTCGGTGGTAGTACGCCTCGGAGCACCAGGCGACGTGGTCGCCGCCGATGCCGGTCAGGTGCAGGCGGCTGCCCCGTTCGGCCATGGCGGGCAGGTGGTGCAGGACCCGCGAGCGGTCCATGACGCCGATCGTGGGCTCGTCCAGCAGGTCGTCGATGGAGAGCAGGCCGGTGTAGACCAGCGGTGAGGCGTGGGCGTCCCAGATGACGTGTTCGGTCTCCGGCAGGAACCGGGCGGCCTGTTCGGCCCACTGGAGGTCGGTGTCGGCGGGGTCGCGCCCGGGCCAGGTGCTGGCCACCACGCGGGCGGGTGAGCGGTCGGCGAGGAAGCAGATGGTGGTGGAGTCGAGCCCGCCGGACAGGTCGCAACTGACCACGCCGCCCTCGCGGGTACGGGCGTCGACGGCTTCGGCCAGGGCTTCGCGGACCCGCGGCGCCCCGTCGGCGAGCGTCCGGACCGGCTCCGGGGGCGTCCACCACCGCGAGTGCCGCACGGTACGCCCGTCCGCGCCGACGACGAGTGCGTCACCCGGCGGTACGGCGGTGACGCCACGCCACATCGACGCCTCCCCCAGCGGGTGGGGCACGGGCCACAGGAGCCGTGCGGCGAGCTGTTCCTCGTCCGGGGCGAGGCCCAGTGCGGCGGCGAGCACGTCGGCGCGGGTGGCGGCCACCGGCACGCCCTCGATCCGGGCGTGGAAGACCAGCCGGAGCCCGGAGGCGGTGCCCTGCGCCCGGAGCCGGCCGTCGAGCGTGGCCAGGAGGTGGAAGCTTCCGGGGAGCGTACGGGCCGTCGCGTCGAGCTGGGCGATGTCCCGCAGCCGCTCGGCGTGGCGGCGCAGTTCGTCCGGGCCCGGGGTGTGGCAGCCGATGAGGGCGAGGGCGGCGGAGCCGGCGCGGGCGGTCACCAACTCCTCGTCCCGCCAGTGCCCGACCAGCCAGGGGCGGCCGGAGGGGTGCGGAAGTGTGCGCGTACCGGGGCGGGCGAAGAACCGGGCCACGGCGGCCGCGGCGTCGAGGTCTGGGAAGACCGCGACGTGCGCGTCACCGGGGCCCGGGCCCGCACTTTCGTGCGCTTCAGTCATGAGGCCGGTTGTTCGCCGTCGGCCGTCAGTTCTTGCTCAGGATGAGACGGTCGTTCCCGGACGACCTCAGGAGCCCGGTCTTCTGTCGGAACGATCCCAGCCGGACGAGCGTCGGCGCCTCGTAGGCCTTCTTCATGACGTCTCCTTCTGCTCGGTTCACCTCTCGCCTCTCAGTGGCGAGCGGCCGTGCCTCGGAAGGTAGACGTGGTTGAGGGGGATACCGCAACAGCTCATCCGCTGCTCATACTGTATGACTTTGCAATGCCGACCGGCTGACACCGGAACCAGCGACTCCGCGCCGCTGAGCGGCAGTTGTGCCGGTCCAGCCCGCCGCAGCGGAAGGCGAAACGTTTCCATCTGCACCTTCCCCGGTGCACGGGCAGCCCGTCCGGAAGCGCCGCGCCCTCTCCGGGCGCGTCGCCGCCCGGCGCGGGGACCGCCGACCGCGCGCCCTCGCCATGCCTCACCCTCGCACGGAAAGCGCCCGCGCGAATCCCCCGCACCGCGGGCGGTTCCGTCGCCGCGCGCGGACCGCCCGGCCGCCGCGGCGGCCTTCACTCGTTCGTGTGGAACGACGGCGGCGGCCGGAGGCCGTGCCGGGCCCGGCACGCCGGGCCCGCCCTCGCCCGGCGATTGTGAATGAATTCACCTGACCCTCTTGGCCGGGCGTCCGTTCCATGCTGAGATTCATCGGACTCAACAGCTCGATGGCGCGCTCGGGGAGGGCAATGTGGCGCATACCGCCATGTCTGGTTCCGGAACGACCGCAAGCGACGATCCCCTCCAGACCGCGGTATGGCGGCTGCGTTCGCGCGGCTGCTGGAGTGACGCGGCGTCCCTCCTCGCGCCCGGCGCGGCCGACCCGGCCGTCGCCCTCCAGCGCGCGTCGCTGCTGATCGAGCGGTGCCTCTACACAGAGCAGGGCTGGGCCGAGGCGGAGGACGCCCTGCGCGCGGCCGAGGCGATCGCCCAGGGGGACGACGAGCGCGGCGCGGCCGCCTGCGAGCGGGGCCATCTCGCCTACGCGTCGACCCTGCTCGGCGTACGGGACCGGGCCGACGAGGCGCGCGCGGCGCTCGGCCGCGCGGCGGCGCTCATCGCCCCCTCCGCGCCCGGCCGCCCGCTGCTGGACTACCGGCGCGGGCTGGTCGCGCAGAACCTCGGCGACTCCCCGCAGGCCGCCCGCGCCGCGTACCGCCGCGCCCACGCGGGCGCCACCGCCCTGGGCGACGCCCTGCTGCTCTCCGCCACGTGGCGGCACCTGGCCGGACTGGCCCTGCACGACGGCGACGTGGCGGAGGCCCGGCACGGCTTCGCCGAGTCGCTGCGGCTGCGCGAGGAGCTCGGCTACCTGGTCGGTACGGCCCCGGCGCTGGTGGCCCTGGCCGACGCCGAACCCGAACCGGAGGCGACGCGGCTGCGCGCGGAGGCACGGCGGCTGTTCCAGCTGCTCGGCGGCGTACCCACGTGGCTGGCCGGCCGGTTGGCGCCACCGGCCGCGGCATGAAGGCCGGCGCCGCTCACAACGGCCCGTGAGCGGCGCCGGCCCGTGTGCTCCCCGGGCCGGGCGGGGGCGTTCCTCACCGTGCCGGCCGAGGCGCCCCGCCCGGAGGTGCTCCGGCCGCGTCCCTCCCTGCCGCCCGTGCGTGGCCGGCGGCCGCTGGACGTTCCGGCCGCCCCGGTACGGGAGCGGGAGGCGTCCGGCGGCGGGCCCGCACCGGCCGGTCGGCGCCGGTCACTCGCACAGGCACAGCACCGCGTCGTCCAGCCCGACAGCCAGGGAGCCGTCGGCCGTCACGGCCACCGCGCGGATGCGGGGGCCGGGCCGGAAGGGGACGGCCCGGCCCGGGCCGAGGTGGTGGAGCTCGGCGAGGCCGTCCGCCCAGGCGACCGCGAGGAGCCCGCCCCTGGCGTGCAGGGCGACGACCGGGTACGGACGGTCCGCCACCGGCTCCCGGCCGGGTGCCCGGCCCGGGCACCAGGCGCGTACCGTGCCGTCCGCTCCGCCGCTGTAGACCATGAACGGGGCGGGCGGCGGCGACGCCACGGGGCCCGCCGCCATCGCCGGGCACGCCGTCGCCACCGGGCCCACGGGCGCCGTCGCCGTCAGCGCGGTGACGCGACCCGAGTGCAGCGCCGCCTGCTCCAGACCGTCCAGGCCGAACGCGTGGACGGTGCCCATCCGGTCGCCCGTCAGCACCGTGCCACCCGCGGCGGCGAGGGCGGTGGCGGGGTGGCTCGCCAGGGTCGCCGCCACCGCGTCCGTCAACCGGGTCGCCGGGCCGCCCCGGGTACGCAGGCGGCCGCGCTCGTCCAGCGCCGTCCGCGTACCGTCCGGGAGGCACGCGACCGCCAGGACGCGGTCCTCCCACACCACCAGCCGCCCGTCCGGCGTGGTCGTCAGGGCCGTGCAGGGCCTCCGGGACGACCACGCGAGGCCCCACGGCGCTCCGGCGGCCTGCCGCGTGAGAGCCCGGGCCAGTCTCGGGTCGGCCGCGTCGTCCAGGGCGGCGAGCAGCACGAGGGCGCGGTCGGCGGGGTCCTGGTCACGGAGGAGCGACTGGCCCGCGCGCAGCCAGGCGGAGCGCAGGCCGCCGCGGGGGGCGGGGTCGGCCTCGTACGCCCGGGTGACGCCGACGGGGTCGGCCGCGCAGATCGCGGCCGGGTCGTCGAGGTCGGAGGGCGCCGCGGGGGGTGGCTCCCGGGGCTCGTCGACGACCAGGTCCACATGGCCGAGGGGGCGGAGGGTCCGTACCAGCGCGTGGTCCGGGGGCAGGGCCACCCGGACGGTGCGGCGCGGACCGGCCAGCAGCGCGGAGAACAGTTCGGCGGGTGTCCCGGCGACGACACCGAGCCGGTTCGCCACCTCCCACACGGCGCCGCGCATCCTCACTTACCGCCGGTGAAGTGCTCGCGCACCAGCGACTGGACGACCGCGAGATCCTGGGCGATCAGCGCGTCCAGCAGCGCCGAGTGTTCCGCCGCGTCCGCGACCAGGTCGGCCCGCCGGATCGCCGGGCCGGCCACGAGGGGCCACTGGGACCGGCGGTGCAGGTCCTCCGCGAGGGCGACCAGCTGCTGGTTGCCGGCCAGGGCGAGGACGGAGCGGTGGAAGACGCGGTCGGACTCCGCGTAGTGGGCGCGGTCGCCGCGGGCCGCCGCGGCGGAGGTGGCCTCGGCCAGGGGCCGCAGCTCGCTCCAGCGGTCGGCCGGGACGGTGCGGGCCAGGCGCAGCATGACGGGAACCTCGAGCAGGGCGCGGACCTCGGCGAGTTCGGCCAGTTCGCGCGGGGTGCGTGCGGTGACCCGGAAGCCCCGGTTCGGTACGACCTCGACGGCGCCCTCGGTCGCGAGCTGCTGCATGGCCTCGCGCACGGGGGTGGCGGAGACGCCGAAGCGGGCGCCCAGGGCGGGCGCGGAGTAGACCTCGCCGGGGACCAGCTCGCCACCGACGAGGGCCTCGCGCAGGGCGTCGAGGATCTGGCCGCGCACGGAGTGGCGCCGGACGAGGCGAGGGGCGGGGGGCTCGCCGTGGGTGTGTTCGCCGCGGGTCTGCCCGGGTACCCGGTCGAGGCCGTGCGGCTCGGGCGCCGGGTCCGACGGCGCGGCGTCGCGCGTTCTGCCCTGCTCCACTCGGGTCCTCCTGGCGATGGGTGCCGAGGGCCCGGCTCGCGGTGGACGGGGCCCCTGTGCACGATAGGCGCACAGGAGCGCCGTCCACACATCGATCAAATCGGGTAAGGTAAGGCTTACCTGCTAACGATCGCGATTCGGTGGTCCCCCGCATGCCCGTTTCCGCCCTCCTTCCCGCCCTGGCCTCGCCCGTCACGGACGCCTACGCACGCCTCACGGAGGTCTTCCCCGGGCTGCGCGTGCGTCAGCTGGCCGACGACGAACAGGCACCGCGCGGTGCCGGCTGGGTGGGGGCGGACGAGCTGGCGGCGGGCGGCGCCGCCCTGGACGCCTTCCTCGCCTGGGACAACGCGCAGGTGCTGCGGGACTACGGGCAGCAGGCGCGTCCCGACGTCGTCGCCAGCTTCGGTCTGCACCGGTACGCGTGGCCGGCCTGTCTCCTGATCACCGTGCCGTGGTTCCTGCACCGCCGGGTGCCGCGCCTGCCGGTCGGTGACGTGGCCTTCCAGCGGGCGCTCGGCCGGATGACGGTACGGGTGCGGGAATTCGCCTGCCTCCCCGGCGACCCCGCCGCGGCGCTGCCCGGAGCGCTGGTCGTCCCGGACGAGGAGGCGCTGCGCGGGGAGGTGCGGGCGGCCGTCGCCGAGCATCTGGGGCCGGTGCTGGAGGGCTTCGGGCCGCGGATGCGGCGCGGGAAGCGGGCCCTGTGGGGGATGGCGACCGACGAGATCGTCGAGGGCCTGTGGTACGTCGGGCACCTGCTGGGCGAGGAGCCCCGCGCCATGGCGGAGCTGGGACGGCTGCTGCCGGGGGCGGGTGGGGCGAAGCCGTACGTCGGCACGGCCGGGTTCCGTGAGCTGACAGGTCCGGACGGCACACCGCTGCCGACCCGCGACCGGGCGAGCTGCTGCCTCTTCTACACCCTGCGCCCCGAGGACACCTGTGTCACCTGTCCGCGTACGTGCGACGCCGACCGTGTCGCCAGGTTGAGCGCATCCGCGTGACCTCCGGCTGAGCTCCACGCCACCCTCCCGAGTGGCGTGAATCGAACACAACTCCCTTCCCGCAGACGGCCGTTCGAGCGGATCGCACCTATTCGTATGCCCTGCGGCCCCAATGGCGTTCTCTTGCCCCGAAACCGCGTGGGGCTCGGCGGCGTTCGGCCACTATGGCGCCCGAACGCCCTACCGCGAGCGATGCAAGGGACACCGCATGAGACTGACCGACATATCGCTGGACTGGCTGCTTCCGGGCGGCGTGATGCTGGTGGGAGTCCTGGCGGCGGTGGCGGTGGTGACGCGCGGCAGGCGCGTCGGCGACAAGGCCGCGGCCGAGGACTCCTGGGAGCGCAGCGAGGAGCGCCGCCGCCGCAAGGAAGCGGTCTACGGCACCGCCTCCTATCTGCTCCTCTTCTGCTGCGCGGCGGTCGCCGCCGCCCTCTCCTTCCACGGACTGGTCGGCTTCGGCCGGCAGAACCTGAGCCTCACGGGAGGCTGGGAGTACCTGGTTCCCTTCGGCCTCGACGGTGCCGCCATGTTCTGCTCTGTCCTCGCGGTGCGCGAGGCCAGCCACGGGGACGCGGCGCTCGGCTCGCGCCTGCTGGTGTGGACGTTCGCCGGCGCGGCCGCCTGGTTCAACTGGGTGCACGCGCCGCGCGGTATCGGTCACGCGGGTGCCCCGCACTTCTTCGCGGGCATGTCGCTGTCGGCGGCCGTGCTGTTCGACCGGGCACTGAAGCAGACCCGCCGCTCGGCGCTGCGGGAGCAGGGCCTGGTGCCCCGCCCGCTGCCGCAGATCCGGATCGTACGGTGGCTGAGGGCGCCCCGCGAGACGTTCGGCGCCTGGTCGCTGATGCTCCTGGAAGGCGTACGCACCCTGGACGAGGCGGTCGACGAGGTCCGCGAGGACCGGCGCCGGAAGGAGCAGGACCGGCAGCGGCAGCGCGAGCACCGGAAGATGGAGCGGGCGCGCCTGAAGGCCTTCAACCGCCAGCACCGGGCCTGGGGCCTGGGGCGGGGCGGCCGTCAGGTCGACGTCCCGGCGATGAGCGCCGCCCAGGTCGACGTCCAGGCCGTGGGCTCCGCGAACTCCATGGGGAGCTCCGCCCCGGCCGCCGTCGGGGCGTCCGTCGCGGAGCCCGCCATATCCGAGCGGGGACACCTGCCGCCTCGGTCCCGGCCCTCCCTCCAGGCCGTGAAGGGCGCTGACCCGCCCCGCACGGTCGACCTCACCGCCGAAGACGACACACAGACACTGCCCCGGCTCGACTCGCTGGAGCGGAAACTCAAGGACCTGGAGCAGCAGTTCGGCTGACCGGTCCCGAAGGGCGGGCCCGCCGGTCGGGCGGGCCTCTCCCCTTACACGCCGACGGGTCCGGCGGGGCGGCTGGTCAGCTCGAACCAGACGACCTTCCCCACCCCGTGAGTGAGCACCCCCCACGCGTCGGCGAGCGCCTGCACCAGGACGAGGCCTCTGCCGTGCGTACCGTCGTCGATCGCGGGGGCGTACGGGGTCGGCAGGGCGGTGGCGAAGTCCCGTACCTCCACCCGGAGCGTCCTGGGGGTCATGGTGGCCGTGACCACCGCGCCGTGCTCGGTGTGTATCAGCGCGTTGGTGACCAGCTCGCTGGTCAGCAGCTCCGCGACGTCCGGGACCCCCGGTTCGCCCCAGTGCCGCAGCAGCTCGCGGAGCGCGCATCGCACCCCCGGCACCGCCGACAGATCCGCGCCCGCCACATGGCGGCGCCACTGCACCGACCGGCCGTGCCGCTCCGCCCCGGGTACCAGCCCGTCGGTGACGGATCCAGCCCCTCCCTGACGTCCCATCATCTCCCCCACCCGCACGTCGTCGGCCCTTCCCCTCGAACACGTTCACGGGATGCATGCCCTCGCCTACACCCCGTCACGCCTGGCATCCGCCGGTCCCGGGGGCGCCAGGGGGGCGCATCGGGGTAAGCCTCCGGCTGGCCGGGCGGAGTGGAGACCGCGCGGTGCCCGAGAGGAGGAGGAGCCGTGGTACGGGACGACCGCCACCTGCTGGAGGCACCTGGAAGCGGCCATGCGCCAGTACGTGCGCCCCGCGCGGGAGCCCCGCCCGCGTCCCGACGGGCACACCCCCAGCTGTCCGGCACCCCCGGCCGGCAGGCCACGCCCCTCCGGCGAGGCGCTGGAGGCCCGTACGAGACGTTCGCGCCCGGCACGGCGCCGCGCCCGCCCCGGTCCACCGACTGGTCCCGGCCACCGGGGCGCGGTGCCCGGGGCGCGGTGCCCGGGGCGCGGTGCCCGGGGCGCGGTGCCCGGGCGCCGGGACGGACGCCGGACGGAGGCGGCCACCGGAGCGCGGTACCCGGGCCTGTCCCCGGCCACCGGCGCGCGTGCCCGGGGCGCGGTGCCCGGAGCGCGGTCCCGGGCGCCGGGACGCCGGAGCGGCCGCCGCCCGAGGCTCCGCAGCGCCTGGTGCCGGGGCCGCGGCCGGTGCGGCCCGTCGCCCCGCGGCTGGTCAGGGCCTGGGGACGTTGCGCAGGTTGGAGCGGGCCATCTGGAGCATCCGGCCCACTCCTCCGTCCAGCACGATCTTGCTGGCGGACAGGGCGAAGCCGGTCACCATCTCCGCCTTGATCTTCGGGGGGATGGAGAGCGCGTTGGGGTCGGTGACGACGTCGACGAGCGCCGGGCCCTTGTGCCTGAAGGCGGCCTTCAGCGCGCCGGCGAGCTCCTTGGGCTTCTCCACCCGCGCGCCGTACGCCCCGGCGGCGCGGGCGATCGCGGCGAAGTCGGGGTTGTGGTTGGCGGTGCCGTGCGGGGGCAGGCCGGCCACCAGCATCTCCAACTCGACCATGCCCAGCGAGGAGTTGTCGAACAGCACGACCTTCACCGGCAGGTCGTGCTGGACGAGAGTGAGGAAGTCGCCCATCAGCATGGAGAACCCGCCGTCGCCGGACATGGAGACGACCTGGCGCCTGCGGTCGGTGAACTGCGCGCCGATCGCCTGCGGCAGGGCGTTGGCCATCGAGCCGTGGCTGAACGAACCGATGATCCGGCGGCGCCCGTTGGGAGTGAGGTAGCGGGCCGCCCACACGTTGCACATGCCGGTGTCGACGGTGAAGACCGCGTCGTCGTCGGCGATCTCGTCGAGGACGGCCGCCACGTACTCGGGGTGGATCGGGGTGTGCTTCTCCACCTTGCGGGTGTACGCCTTGACGACCCCCTCCAGCGCGTCGGCGTGCTTCTCGAGCATCTTGTCGAGGAACCCGCGGTCCGTCTTGGCCCGTACGCGGGGGGTGAGGCAGCGCAGGGTCTCGCGCACGTCGCCCCAGACGGCGAGGTCGAGCTTGGAGCGGCGGCCGAGGTGCTCGGGCCGCACGTCCACCTGGACGATCTTCACGTCGTCGGGCAGGAAGGCGTTGTACGGGAAGTCGGTGCCCAGCAGGATCAGCAGGTCGCACTCGTGCGTGGCCTCGTAGGCGGCGCCGTAGCCGAGGAGTCCGCTCATACCCACGTCGTAGGGGTTGTCGTACTGGATCCATTCCTTGCCGCGCAGGGCGTGCCCGACGGGTGCCTTGATCCGCTCGGCGAACTGCATCACCTCCGCGTGCGCGCCCTTCGTGCCGCTGCCGCAGAACAGCGTGACCCTGTCGGCGTCGTCGATGAGCCGGACCAGGGCGTCGATCTCCGCGTCGCCGGGGCGGACGGTCGGGCGCGAGGTGACGAGCGCGTGCTCGACCGCCTTCTCCGGGGCCTGCTCGGCGGCGATGTCACCGGGCAGGGAGACCACGCTGACGCCACCGCGGCCGACGGCGTGCTGGATGGCCGTCTGGAGCAGCCGGGGCATCTGCTTGGGGCTGGAGATCAGTTCGCTGTAGTGGCTGCACTCCTGGAACAGCCGGTCGGGGTGCGTCTCCTGGAAGTAGCCGAGCCCGATCTCGCTGGAGGGGATGTGGGAGGCGAGGGCCAGCACGGGGGCCATCGAGCGGTGCGCGTCGTAGAGACCGTTGATGAGATGGAGGTTCCCGGGCCCGCAGGAGCCGGCGCAGGCGGCGAGACCGCCGGTGATCTGGGCCTCGGCGCCGGCCGCGAACGCGGCGGTCTCCTCGTGCCGGACCTGGATCCAGTCGATGGCGCGGGTACGGCGGATGGCGTCGACAACGGGGTTCAGGCTGTCCCCGACGACCCCGTACAGCCGCCGCACGCCGGCGCGGACCAGGATGTCGACGAACTGTTCTGCCACATTCTGTTTGGCCATGCGTCCATCAAGTCACGGCGTACGCGGTCACGCCTCCCAGATGGCCACACCCGTACGGTCATCGGCGTAGCCCTTCACCCTCAGCTGGGTGTCCGCGAGGAACTGCGCCAGGCCGGGCGGTTCGCCCGTCGCCCAGCGCCCGGCGAGTTCCTCGGCGAGGGCGGGCTCGCCCCGCAGGGGCTCGGCCAGCCCGGGGCCGGCGAGCAGCAGCGTGTCGCCCGGCCGGGCGACGGCGGCCCGGAAGCGGAACGGTTCGGCGGGTGGCTGGACGGGGTCCTCCACGTACGGGGCCGGGGGCGTCGTGATGCCGAGGTCCATGGTCGCCCGGCCGCCCTGCTCGGTCTCGGCCGGCGGCGAGCCGTAACCGATGACGGGCTCCCCGGTGAGCGCGGCCGGTTCGGGGACGGACGGTTCGATGTCCTGCCAGACGCCGTCGCGGAGCCGGAAGAGCCCGCCCTCGCCGACGCCGAAGAAGACCCGGGTGCGGCAGCCCGGGTCGGCTGTCAGCAGCAGGCAGCGCAGCCCGGCGGTGTACTCCCCCGGTGCCAGGCCGAGGCCGGCGGCGCGGGCGCGGAGCCTGCCGTGGGAGCGGTCGGTCAACCGGTGCAGGCCGGACTTGAGGTCGCGGCGGCGGCCGGCGCGGATGTCCTCGGAGAGCCGCTCGTGGCTGCGCCCGACGGCTTCGCCGATCCAGCGGCAGGCGTCGGCGGCGGCGAGGTGGGCGCCCGCGGCTCCCCGGGGCCCGGTGGCGACGGCGACCAGTACGAGCGCGGCCTCGCCGGAGCCGAAGCGGGCGGTGAGCAGCGCGTCGCGGCGGGGTTCGCCCCGGTGGCGCGCGGAGTCGCCCCGTACGGACGCGGCCCGCAGCGTGTACGTCCCGTAGCGGGCGCCGTCCAGCACGGTGTCGGCGACGAGCTCGTCCAGCGCGTCGGCCCGGGCCGGGGGCAGGGCGGTCGGTTCGGGTTCATAGGTGGGCGGGCCCTCACCGAGATGCTCCACACGCGGCCGCGGCAGGCGGGGCGGGCGCGGGCCGCCGGGGAACGTGCGCGGGGTGCTCGGTGGTCCGTCCGCCGGGTCCTTCGGTTCCCAGGGGGCGCGGCTCCGGCCCGGTGGGCCCGCGGCGACGGCACCGGACGCCGAATCGAAACGGTCGTCGAGCCTGTCGCCCGGCCCGGCGGGGGCCGGGTCCTCCGCGGTGGCGTCGTACAGCTTGTCCCACCAGTCGTCCTCGCCGGTGGTGGGCCTCTCCCCCTGTGGGCTCATGCCCCTCATTCTCGACCGCCGGGGGCGTACGAAAACGGGCATCGGGAAAAGTGGTCCGCCGGGCGGCCCCACCCCCCACGGGAAGGACGCCCGGCGGACCGGCGTGATCGACGCACGTCATACGCGCGGACCACGGTCCGGTGGTGACGCAGGCCTTGAGAGTAACCGCTTTCGTCAAATCGTGAACAGAATGTCCACGTACTGAGAGCGGTCCCGGAGGAACCCGCGAACGTGTCGTGGACGAGCCGGGGACGCGCGGGGATGATGAGCGCCGGCGGGCGACGAGGGGATACCAGGGGTGCTGGCGGCGATAGGGCTGGACGAGTGGCAGGAGGCGGCCTACCGGGCGCTGGTCGCGCTCGGTGCGGCGGACGTGGCGGACCTCGCGCACCGGCTCGGCCTCCCGGAGCCGGAGACCCTGCGGGCGCTGCGGTGGCTGGAGTCGCGCGGGCTGGCGGCCAGGTCGTCCGCGTGTGCCGGACGGTGGGTGGCGGCGCCGCCGGGGGTGGCGCTGGGCGCGCTGCTGACGCGGCAGCGGCACGAGCTGGAGCGGGCGGAGGCGGCGGCGACCCGGCTGGTGGAGGAGTACCGGGCGGAGGCGGCGGAGCCCGCCGTGCCCGACCTGGTGGAGGTGGTGACCGGCGCGGCCGCGGTGGAGCACCGGCTGGACCAGCTCCGGCTGGGCGCGGCGGAAGAGGTGTGCGCCCTCGGCACGTGGAGCCCGCTCGCGGTGCCGGTGTCGGCGCGGGGTGTGGCGTACCGGGTGGTGGTGGAGCGGGAGGTGCTGTCGCTGCCGGGCGGCGCCGCCGCGCTGTCGGCGGCGCTCGGCGGTGAAGAGTCCGTGCGGGTGCGGGTGGCGGACCGGGTGCCGGCGCGGTTGGTGGTGGCCGACCGGTCGACGGGCATGGTGCCGCTGACGGCCCGGGGCACGGAGCCGGTGGCGCTGGTGGCGCGCGCGAGCGGGCTGCTGGAGTCGCTGACGGCCCTGTTCGAAGCGGTGTGGCGGGAGGCGCTGCCGCTGCGCCTGGGCATGGCGGGCGAGGTCGCCGAGGAGGCCGCCGCGGGACCGGACGCCACGGACCTGGAGATCCTGTCGCTGCTGCTGGCGGGCCTGACGGACGCGAGCGTCGCCAAGCAGCTGGACCTGGGCCTGCGAACGGTACAGCGCCGGGTGAAGGGGCTGATGGAGCTGGCGGGCGTCACGACGCGCCTCCAGTTGGGCTGGCACGCCCACGAGCGCGGGTGGGTGACCCGCGCCTGATCTGCGGGACCGGGGGCGGTCCGGCACGCTGGCGGTATGGGTGCGTGGCAGCTGCTCCTGGCCGGGCTGGTGATGCTGCTCGGACTGTTCGGCGCGCTCGTTCCGGGCGTGCCGGGCGCGTGGCTGGTGTGGGCCGCGGTGATGTGGTGGTCGCTGCACGTGCGGACCGGTGTGGCCTGGTGGCTGCTCGTCGGCTCCACCGCGCTGCTGCTGGTGACGCAGGTCGTCGTCTGGCAGCTCCCGGCGCGCCGGCTGCGCGGCGTCGGCGTGACGCGGCGGATGGTGGCGTACGCCGGTGTCGGCGCGCTGCTCGGGTTCGTCCTGCTGCCGGTCGTGGGGGCCGTGCCCGGGTACGTCGGCGGGATCTACCTGTGCGAGCGGTTCCGGCTCGGCGGGCACGGCCAGGCCGTGACGTCCACCCGGACCGTGATGCGGGCGATCGGGACGAGCGTGCTGGTGGAGCTGTTCGCGTGCCTGCTGGTCGTCGGCGCCTGGGTGGGCGCCGTGTTCGCCGGCTGAGCGGCCGTCAGCCGGGGAGGCGCGCGGGTACGGGCGCCAAGGCGCCGTTCCTCCCGGTCCGCTTCGGCGTCGGGCGCCACGTCCGGGCCGCCGGGCGCCCGCGTCCGGACGAGCGCCGTGGTCCGGGCGCTGGCCTCCGGCACGGCGCGGGGCGCCCGCTCGGCCGGGGCCCGGGCGTCCCAGGTATCACGGACCTCCCGGATCTCCCGGACCTCCCGGGTGTCCCGGGTGTCCCGGGCGTCCCGGGATCAAGCCCTACCTCGCCGGTGGCGAGCGCCGTGGCGAGGGCCACGCCACCGGGTGGTGCCGCAGCGCGCCGGGTTCGCGGAACACGTGATGGGAGCCTGCCGCCGGGCGCGTCCAGCGGCGGGCGTGCTCCTCGGCCGGCCGCTCGGCCTCCGTCCGGTCCACGCGTGCCCGCACCCGCGTACTCCTCGGGCTCCGCCGGGCCGGGCCACCGCCGCCCGGGGTCGGCGGAGTCGATGACGAGCCGCTCGGCCACCGCGTACCGGTCGGCATCCGGGTCGGACAGGCGCCGCGGCCGCCGGGCGACGGTCGGGAGGAAGAAACCCGCCGTCGCACCGGGCGTCCCGGCCGCTGCCCGCCTGGTACCTGGCCTCCTCGTCCCTCACGGGGCCCGGTCCGGGCCCCCGCACCGCGCCTCCGGCGGCTTGCGGATACCGCGTCCCGCAGGCGGCCGGCCGGCCGGGCGGGGCGCAGGCGGGCGGCCGCCGGGTGGGCGGACCGTCAGCGGTTGCGGCCGCCGCGTTTGGCCTCCATGGCCGCGCGGCCCGCGGCGGACCTGCGCTTCCAGTCCTTGAGGATCTCGGACCGCAGACGGGCGTCGGTCTTGGCGACGATCCGCTGGTTCTCGCGCAGCAACTTGCGGTAGCTGGCGAGCCGCCGCTCCGGCAGCGAGCCGGCCTCGACGGCCGCGAGGACCGCGCAGCCCGGTTCCGTGAGGTGGGCGCAGTCGTGGAAGCGGCACTCCTCCGCCAGTTCCTCGATCTCGGCGAAGACCTGACCGACACCGGCCTCGGCGTCCCACAGGCCGACGCCCCGCAGCCCCGGCGTGTCGATCAGGACGCCACCGCCCGGCAGGGCGAGGAGGTTGCGGGTGGTGGTGGTGTGCCGGCCCTTCCCGTCGACGTCGCGCGTGGCCTGGACGGCCATGACGTCCTCGCCGAGCAGGGCGTTGGCGAGGGTCGACTTGCCGGCGCCGGAGGTGCCGAGCAGCACGCTCGTGCCGCCCGAGACCACGGCGGCGAGCACGTCGACGCCTTCGCCGCCGGTCGAGCTCACCGGCAGCACCTGCACACCTGGGGCGGTCGTCTCGACGTCCTGCACGAGGTAGGACAGGCCGACCGGGTCGGGCACCAGGTCCGCCTTGGTGAGGACGACGAGCGGTTGGGCCCCCGACTCCCACGCGAGGGCGAGGAACCGTTCGATCCGTCCGAGGTCCAGCTCGACGGAGAGCGGGACGGTGATGATCGCGTGGTCGACGTTGGCGGCGAGGACCTGGCCCTCGGACCGGGAGGAGGAGGTGGACCGTACGAAGGCGGTCCGGCGTGGCAGGTACGCCCGCACGTAACAGGGGGTGCCGGCGGTCTCGACGGCGGCCCAGTCGCCGGTGCAGATGACCCGGAGGGGGTCGTGCGGGGCCACGAACGCGGTGTCGGCACGGACGGTGCCGTCCGCGGTGACGACGTCGCACTGGCCGCGGTCGACCCGTACGACCCGCCCGGGGACGAGCCCCTGGTCGGCGTAGGGGGCGAACGCCGCCTCCCACCGGCCGTCCCAGCCGTACGAGGACAGGACGTGCGAGGAGGAGGACGAGGAGGACGACGGAGTGGAGACGAGAGACAAGGGGAGACCCTTCCGAGGGTGGCCCCGGACGGCGCCCGCTGCGGGCGATGTGTCAGCCGGTGGCCACGGAGGTGGAGTGAAGGAACGTCTGGTCGCGGGCAGCGCCCGTCGCGATGACAGCCATCGGTCACACCTCCCTGTTCAGCACTCGTGGTTCGACGTCTCACCGTTCCGCGGATCCGTGGAACGGCCCCACCTTAGTCAGGCGCCCGGCGCACGCGCCAAGGGTTTTTCAGTGCGCCGCGGGTGCCTCGGACGCCTCGGCGATCTCCTCGTGGCCCGGCGGCGGATCGGCGCGCGGCCCGGGGCTGCGGCGGAGCACCCCGCGCAGGCGCCGGACGGCGGGTTCGGTCCAGCGGGCGGTGACCGGGCCGAGGATGACCAGGATCAGTACGTAGGCGGTGGCGATGGGTCCGATGCGGGGTTCCGTGCCGACGGCGAGGCCGGCGATGACGATGGAGAACTCCCCGCGGGCGACCAGCGCCCCGCCCGCCCGCAGCCGGCCGCGCGGGCCGATGCCGGCGCGCCGGGCCGCGTACCAGCCGGTGAAGATCTTGGTCAGGGCGGTGGCCACGGCGAGCAGCAGCGCGGGCAGCAGGACCGGCGGGATGGCGGCCGGGTCGGTGGACAGGCCGAAGAAGACGAAGAACACGGCGGCGAACAGGTCGCGCAGCGGGGTGAGCAGCTTGCGCGCGCCCTCCGCGACCTCACCGGAGAGGGCGATGCCGACGAGGAACGCGCCGACCGCCGCGGAGACCTGGAGCCGCTGGGCGATGCCGGCGACGAGCACGGTCAGGCCGAGCACGACGAGCAGCAGCATCTCGGGGTTGTCGGAGGAGACGGCGCGGCTGATGAGGCGGCCGTGTCTCAGCGCGACGTACAGCACGAGGCCGACGGTGCCGAGGGCGATGACCAGGGTGATGCTGCCGCCGGCGAGCCCGACGCCCGCCAGGAGGGCGGTGAGCAGCGGGAGGTAGACGGCCATCGAGAGGTCCTCGATGACGAGCACGCCGAGGATGACGGGGGTCTCGCGGTTGCCGAGCCGGCCGAGGTCGGTGAGGACCTTGGCGATGACGCCGGAGGAGGAGATCCAGGTGATTCCGGCGAGGGCGACGGCGGCGACCGGCCCCCAGCCGAGGAGGAGCGCGGCGGCGGCGCCGGGGGTGGCGTTGAGGACGAAGTCGACGGCGCCCGACGGGTACTGCGTCTTGAGGCTGGTGACGAGCTCGCTGGCGCTGTATTCGAGGCCGAGGAGCAGCAGGAGCAGGATGACGCCGATCTCGGCGCCGACGGCGACGAAGTCCTCGCTGGCGGTGAGCGGGAGCAGTCCGCCGTGTCCGAAGGCCAGTCCGGCGAGGAGGTACAGGGGGATCGGGGAGAGCCCGATGCGTCCGGCGAACCGGCCTATCAGGCCGAGGCCGAGGATGAGCGCCCCGAGCTCGATGAGGAGTGCGGTGGTGTTGTGCATGTCAGTCCCCCGCGACGATGTCGGCGAGGGTGTCCACGCCTTCCCGGGTGCCGACGGCGACGAGGGTGTCCCCGATGGCGAGCCGGAAATCCGGTCCCGGGGACGGGTGAGCGCTGGTGCGGCGCAGCACGGCGACGATGGAGGCGCCCGTGCGGGTACGGGCCCTGGTGTCGCCGAGCAGCCGTCCGCCGTAGGGCGAGCGGCTGCCGACGGGTATGTGCTCGGTGACCAGGTCCAGCCCGTCGGTGCGGATGGCCTCCATCGGCGTGGGGTCGATCAGGTGGGCCAGGCTGGTGGCCTCCTCGGGGGTGAGGGGCACCGACGCCTGGCAGGTGTCGGGGTCGTCGGCCCGGTAGAAGCCGAGGAACCGGCGTCCGTCGTGGTGGACGACGACGGAGATGTGCTGTCCGGCCTCGGTGCTGACCTCGTACTGCGTTCCGACGCCCGGCAGTGGGGTTCGACGCGTTCCCATGACGCCTCTCCACAGCTGGTGCCGACGGTGCCGGCAGGCAAGAAAGGATCTTCTTTACCTTACCATTACACTGTGGTAAGGGCCGCGGCGCCGAAGGAGACGTCGAAGCGGTCGCACCAGATGCTGACGCTGGTGTACGTGCCGGGGTCGAAGTCGTCGGGCAGCTCGTAGTTCTGGTCGCCCTTGTTGCCCTTCAGGTCGCCGAGGCTGAGGTGGGCGCCGTCGTCGAAGACGTGCCAGCCGGCCTTGCCCTCGCGTACGGGCGCGTCGGTGACCCAGACCTTCAGGTCGGGGCCGTTGCTGGTGTCGAGGTTCTCGATCCGCAGGATCCGGGAGCCGTCGGCCAGCTTCACCACCCGGACGGTGCCGGTGGTGCTGTGCTCGTGGCTGATCAGTGTGCCGGTGGCGACCGTCTGCGGCCCGGCGGGCCGCGAGGGGCCGGCCGAGGGGGCCGCCGAGGGGCCGGCGGGCGCGGTGGAGGGGACGGACGGCGGCACCGCCTCGCTCACCGTCCGGTCCGCCCACAGCTTCCACGGCTGGAACCAGTAGAGCCCGAAGCCCGCCACCACCAGCCCGAGCACCAGCGTGCCGATCACCACCCTGCGGGTCGTCAGACGTCGTCCGCGTATCACCACTGCCTCCTCGCATCCCGTGTGTCCTGTGCCCATTCAACGCGCGGAACGCCTGGTCGGGGGCCCGTGATCCGATGACGAAAGTCTTACGGGCCGGGGGCCGCCGGCAGTGTCACCTCGAAGCGGCAGCCGCCCTGGACGTTGTGCACGCCCGTGTGGCCCTGGTGCGCCTCGACGATGCCGCGCACGATGGCGAGGCCGAGACCCGCGCCGCCGGGCGGGGTACGGGCGGCGGTGCCGCGCCAGCCCGTGTCGAACACCCGGGGCAGGTCGTCCTCCGGGATGCCGCCGCAGCCGTCGGTGACGGAGACGACGACCTCCTCGGCACGCCGCTCGGCGGCGACGGCGACCGTTCCGTCGGGCGTGGTCCGGCGGATGGCGTTGACCAGGAGGTTGGCCAGCACCCGGGTCATCTCCCGGCCGTCCACCTCGACCGGTACGGCGTCGACCCGCTCGCCGACCAGCCGGACGCCGAGCTCCCGGGCGAGCGGGTCCGCACCCGCCAGGGCCTCACCGACCAGGTCGTACACGGACATCCGGGACGGAGTGAGCGCCAGCGTGCCGGCATGGACGCGGGACAGGTCGAAGAGGTCCCCGATCATGGCGTTGAGCCGGTCGACCTCGGTGCGGATCTGCCGGAAGTAGCGCTGCGGGTCCGGCGCGACACCGTCCTCCAGCGCTTCCGCCATGGCACGCACTCCGGCGAGCGGTGTGCGCAGGTCGTGCGAGATCCAGGCGACGAGGTCGCGCCGGGAGGCTTCGAGGGCCTGCTCCCGTTCGCGCGACGCGGTCAGCCGGGCGCTGGTGGCGGCCAGTTCGCGGCTGAGCTCGGCCAGTTCCGCGGTGGCCGCGCCGCCGGGTGCGGCGAAGCTCCCGCCCTCGCCGAACGAACGCGCGGCGAGTGCCAGGTCCCGGCTGCGGGCGACCACCCAGCGGCCCAGCACCAGCGCGGTGACCAGCGAGACGACCGCGGCCATGGCGACGACCGTGGTGACGACGGAGAAGTCGTGCGGCTCGAGGAACATCGCCTCGCAGACGGTGAGGGTGCCCGCCAGCATCGCGGTCACCGTGACGGCGGCGACGACCGTCAGCGAGACCACGACCGACTTGTGGCGCAGGGCCCGCAGCACCAGGGCGCCGACGAGCCCCGCGGCGGACGCGCCGGCGAGGGCGTACCCCGCGATGAGCAGCAGGTCACGCATGACCGCCTCCCCCGTCCGGGCCCGCCGCCTCGAAGCGGTACCCCACGCCCCACACCGTCCGGATCAGCCGGGGGTCCGCCGGGTCGTCCTCGACCTTCCCGCGCAGCCGCCGCACGTGGACCGTGACGGTGGACAGGTCACCGAACTCCCAGCCCCACACCTCGCGCATCAGGGACTCCCTGCTGTGCGCCCGGCCCGGGTGGCGCACCAGATGGCCGAGCAGGTCGAACTCGCGCAGCGTCAGGGCCAGTTCCCGGCCGTCCTTGGTGGCCCTGCGCGCGACCGGGTCCAGGGTGATGCCCCCGGCGCTCACCGGTGTCCCCTCGGTCGGGGCGGCAGCGCCGCGGCGCAGCACGGACTCCACGCGCAGCACCAGCTCGCGCGGGCTGAACGGCTTGGTCACATAGTCGTCGGCGCCGACCTCCAGACCCAGGACGCGGTCCTCCTCGTCACCTCGCGCCGTGAGCATGATGACCGGCACCGGTCCCCGGCCGCGCAGGGTGCGGCACACCTCCAGGCCGTCCATACCGGGCAGCATCAGGTCGAGGACGACGAGGTCGGGCCGGCGCTCGGCGGCGAGCCGCAGCGCCGCGGGGCCGTCGGCCGCCCGTGCCACCGTGAACCCGGCGCGTTCCAGGTATCCCGTGACGACCTCGGAGACGGTGGGGTCGTCGTCCACGACGAGGATGTTCCGCATCCCGTCAGTGTCGCGCACGGCACCGACAGCGCCCATGGCGATCCGGTGACGTCCGCCGGCGTCCGATTCGTACAAGACCCGTCCCGCGCGCCCGTCTACCGTCGCGGCATGACTACCGCACCCCGGCTCGACGCGATCGGCCTCGTCGTCTCCGACATGGCCGCCTCCCTCGCCTTCTACCGCCGTCTCGGCCTGGACGTCCCGGCGGCCGCAGACTCCGCTCCGCACGTGGAGGCCACCCTGCCCGGTGGCACGCGGGTCCTGTGGGACACCGAGGAGGCGATCCGCTCCTTCGACCCGCACTGGACCCGCCCGCGGGGCGGCGACCGGGTCGGGCTCGCGTTCCGCTGCGGGAGCCCCGCCGAGGTGGACACCGTGTACGAGGGCCTGGTGGCCGCCGGTCACCGGGGCCACCTGAAGCCCTGGGACGCGGTGTGGGGCCAGCGCTACGCGGTGGTGCTGGACCCCGACGGCTGCGGGGTCTCCCTCTTCGCCGACGCCACGGACGCCGCGTAGGCGCCCGGCGTGGTGCCGGCCAGGGCGCGCGTCTCGCGGGCGAGGTGCGCCTGGTCGGTGCAGCCCGCCTCGATGGCCGCCCGCGCGTAGGGCACTCCTGCCCGTACGAGCGCGAGGGCGCGCTGCAGGCGCAGGACCCGGGCGAGCGTCTTGGGCCCGTAGCCGAAGGCGTCCAGCGACCGCCGGTGCAGCTGCCGGGCACCCAGCCCGACGGCCCGGGCGGTGTCGGCGACCGTCCACCCGGCGTTCAGCCCGTCGGCGACCGCCCGCAGCAGGGGGTCGGGGCGCGGGACGTCCGCGGCGCGCCGCAGCGCCAGGTCCTCCAGCGCGGCGGCCTGGTCGGCGGCCTCCCCGACCCGCTCGGCCAGCCGCCGGACCCGGTCGCCCGGCCACAGCGCGGCCAGGTCCACACGCCGGTCGCGCAGCTCATGGGCGGGTACGCCGAGGAGGGCGGGGGCGTCCCCGGGGGCGAAGCGGACGCCGGCGTACCGGGCTCCGGGGCGGTCGGGGACGTACGCCCGCGTGTCGGGCCCGGCGACGAACAGCCGGCCCTCGCTCCAGAGCAGGTCCATGCAGCCGTCGGGCAGCACGGAGAACGTCGCCGGCCCGCCGGTACGGGTCCAGACGACGGCGCCGTCGAGCCGTGAGGGCCGTTCCTCGTACACCCGTCCAAGGCTAAACCGGACCACCCGCACCTTGGCCCCGGGGCCAAGGTGCGGGTCGCGGTACCGCGCTCTGGTCGCGGTCCCGGCCCGGTTCGGAGCCCGAGCCGCGATCCCTGCCCCCGGCCACGGCCCGGGGCACGTTTCCGTGCCTTGGACGCGGTCTCACGGGCGGGTCCGGGCTCGCGCCACGGGCACGGCCGTACGGGCCCGGGTCGCGGTCGTGGCCTCGGTCAGGGGCGTGATCCGTGCCTTGGACGCGGTCTCACGGTCATGGACCCGTGTCTTGGTCCCGGCCCCGGTGGCGGCCCGGGCCCGGGTTCGGGTCGGGGCCCGGGTCGCGGTCCCGGGTACGGTCCGGGTCGCGGTCGCGGTCGCGCTCCTTCACGCGCTCGCGTTCCTTGTCCCGTTCCCGGTCCCGTTCCCGTTCCTTGGCCCGCTCTCGTTCCTTGTCCTTCGCGGTGTGCAGCCGGGACCTCACATCGTCCGGGGGCAGGAACCGCGACCAGCGCTCCGGGAACTCCGAGGGCATGTCGGGGTCCAGGTCGTCCAGGCCCTCGACCGCCGCCTTGGCCCGTGCGACCAGGGCGGCCGCCTCGGCCGTGCGGGCGCGTTCGTTCTCGGCGCGGGCGGCGGCGGTGGCGACCGACGGCCAGACGCGGTCGATCGCCGCGTTGACCGCCGCGCCCACCAGGACCGCGAACGCCGAGATGCCGATCCACAGCAGGACCGCGATGGGCGCGGCGAGCGAGCCGTAGATCGTCGGCCCCTCGACCGTACTGGTCAGGTAGATGCGCAGCAGGAAGCTGCCGAGCACCCACATGGCGAGGGCGACCAGCGCGCCGGGGACGTCCTCGATCCAGGGCGAGCGCACCGGAACCGACACGTGGTACAGGGTCGTCAGGAAGGCGACGGACAGCAGGATCACGACCGGCCAGTACAGGACGGAGACGACCTCGGTGCCCCAGGGGACGAGTTCGACCACCCGGTCGGGCCCCACCACCGCCAGCGGCAGGACGACCGCTCCGATTATCAGGGCGACGATGTAGAGCAGGAAGGCCAGCAACCGCGTGGCGACGATGCCGCGATGACCGTCCAGGCCGTACATCACGGTGATGGTGTCGATGAAGACGTTCACCGCCCGCGAGCCCGACCACAGCGCGATGGCGAAACCGATCGAGATGAGGTCGGGGCGGCCGCCGTGGGTGACGTCGGCCAGCAGCGGTTTCGCGATGTCGTTGACGCCCCGGTCGGACAGGACCGTGCCGACCGCCCCGAGGATGTTGCGCTCGATGGAGGCGACGGTGGTGGTGTTGGTCCAGTCGTCGATGTAGCCGAGGAGTCCGATGAGACCCAGCATCAGGGGCGGCAGCGACAGGAGGGTGAAGAAGGCCGCCTCGGCGGCGAGACCGAGGATCCGGTACTCGATGCACGAATTGACGGTGTCCTTCAGGAGCAGCCAGGCCATCCTCCGCTTCGACACATTGCGGTAGAGGGCCCGGGCCCGGTGGAGTCTGCCCGGTGACCGAGGGGCCCCCGGGGGTGTTTCATTTGCTGCCTGCACCTCCTTACCGTATCCGCATGGCGACCACCACCCACACAGTGACCAACCAGCCCCCACCCCTGGTCGGGTACGACGTCTTCACCGCCGATCATGCGCTGACCGAGGCCGTGGAGCGTCACCTTCCGCTCGAACTCCTCGACGACGCCCGCCGGGAGCTCTCGTCGCTCGGTACCACCGCCGGCTCCGTCCAGGCGCAGGAGTGGGGGTTCCTCGCCAACGAGAACCCGCCGAAGCTGCGCACCCACGACCGGTACGGCCACCGGATCGACCACGTCGACTTCCACCCCGCCTGGCACCGGCTGCTCGGTCACGCGGTGACCAACGGGCTCACCGACGCCTGGGGCCGACCGGGCGGCCATGTGCGGCGCGCCGCCGGGTTCCTGGTGTGGACGCAGGCCGAGGCCGGGCACGGCTGCCCGCTGTCGATGACCCACGCCGCCGTCCCGGCGCTGCGGGCCGATCCCGCGCTGGCCGCCGAGTGGGAGCCGAAGCTGACCTCGCGGATCTACGAGGGCGAGGAGACGACGCGCCCGGCCGCCGACAAGACCGGCGTGCTCTTCGGAATGGGCATGACGGAGAAGCAGGGGGGCAGCGACGTACGGGCGAACACGACGACGGCGGCCCCGGTGGAGGGGGACGGCGCGTATCTGCTGACGGGGCACAAGTGGTTCTGCTCGGCGCCGATGAGCGACGCCTTCCTGGTGCTGGCGCAGGCTCCCGGGGGCCTCACCTGCTTCCTGGTGCCGCGCGTGCTGGAGGACGGCAGCCGGAACGTGTTCCGGATCCAGCGGCTGAAGGACAAGCTCGGCAACCGGTCGAACGCGTCGAGCGAGGTCGAGTTCGACGGGACGTGGGCGCGCCGGGTCGGTGAGGAGGGCCGCGGGGTGCGCACCATCATCGGGATGGTGGCGGCGACCCGGCTGGACTGCGTGGTCGGCTCGGCGGCGCTGATGCGGCAGGCCGTGGCGCAGTCGGTGCACCACGCCGCGTACCGCGGCGCGTTCGGCGGCGTACTCCTCGAGAAGCCGCTGATGCGCAACGTCCTGGCCGACCTGGCACTGGAGTCGGAGGCGGCGACGACCCTGGCGATGAGGCTGGCGGCCGCGTACGACACCGACAGCGAGCAGGAGAAGGCCTTCCTGCGCCTGGCGGTGCCCGCGGCCAAGTACTGGGTGACGAAGCGGTGTACGCCGGTGACGGCGGAGGCACTGGAGTGCCTGGGCGGCAACGGCTACGTGGAGGAGTCGGGGATGCCCCGGCTGCTGCGGGAGTCGCCGCTGAACTCGATCTGGGAGGGCTCGGGCAACGTGCAGGCGCTGGACGTGCTGCGGGCGCTCCAGAGGGAGCCGCAGGCGCTGAACGCCTTCCTGGAGGAGGTCGGCAAGGCGCGGGGAGCGGACCACCGGCTGGACGGGGCGATCAAGGACCTGCTGGCCGAGCTGGCCGACCTGGAGGGTGTCGAGGCGCGGGCGCGGCGGCTGGTGGAGCGGATGGCGCTGGTGCTCCAGGGGTCGCTGCTGGTGCGGTGGGCGCCGCCCGCGGTGGCGGACGCGTTCTGCGCGTCGCGGCTGGGCGGGGACTGGGGGTCGGCGTTCGGGACGCTGCCGCACACCCTGGACCTGGCGGCACTGGTGGAGCGGGCGCGGGCGGTGGCGTAGGGGGCGAGTGAGGTAAAGGGGCGCGGCGGGTGTCGAGAGGGAGAACGCGCACAGGGTCGTGAGGAACGAGCGACCCGAGCACGATCGACCGTCGACACACGCTTGAGCGCCCCGGAACCGAACCGAGCCCTCGAAAAAGGGAGCGGGCGCGGGCCGTGTGTCCGATCGGCCCGCGCCCGGAGAGCGCTGGGATGGTGCTGCGCCGACACGGCACCATCCCGTCGCCGTACCACTTTCGTACGGAGGCAGGGCCGTTCGCGAGGGTTGCAAAGGGTTGCACCGTTGTGGGGGATGCCGGAGCGCGTCGCGGCCGGGCAGGGGAGGATGGGGTGACACGTACCAGCCACCAGGTGGGGCGGCAGCGGGGAGGACCGGTGCGTCAGGCCACAGTCGACATGACGCGGCTCGCAGCCATGGACACGCGCGAGGCGGCGTTGCTGCTCAAGGGTGTGAGGGAGGCGGCGCTGAAGGGCGGGCGGCCCCCGCTGGCGCCGCGCGCCGACATAGGTGAGTCGTGGCAGCGCATGCTGCGCAAGGGCGTGGATCCGGACCGGGACCACCGTTCGGGGCTGCTGCCACCCGGGGAGATCGAGCGGCGTCGTGCCGCCTCGCCCCTGGCGGAGCTGCTGCCGGTGCTGCGGGAGGGTCTGGTGTCGTGCTCGGCCGTGTCCCACGCGGTACGGCACATCATGGTGGTGGCGGACGCCGAGGGCCGGGTGCTGTGGCGCGAGGGCAGCGCGAGCGTGCTGCGCAAGGCGGACGGGCACGGGTTCGAGCCGGGTGCCGACTGGGCGGAGACGACGGTCGGTACGAACGGGGTGGGCACCGCGCTGGTGGCCCGGCGCCCGGTGCAGGTGCACTCGGCGGAGCACTTCGTCTCGACGCACCACTCGTGGACCTGCGCGGGCGCTCCGATCACCGATCCGCGGGACGGCAAGCTGCTCGGCGCGGTGGATGTGAGCGGGCCGCTGGCGACGATGCACCCGGCGACGCTGATGCTGGTGAGCTCGGTCGCCAGGCTGGCGGAGGCGGAGCTGCGTAACCGGCACTTCACCGAGTTGGCGCGGCTGCGGGCGGTGGCCGCGCCGATCCTGTGCCGGCTGGGGGGCAGGGCGCTGGCGGTGGACGCGCACGGCTGGCTGGCCGGTGTGACCGGGATGCCGCCGATGGACCGGTTGACGCTGCCGGCGTCGTTCCGGGCGGGCCGGGTGTGGCTGCCGTCGCTGGGGATGTGCGAGGCGGAGCCGCTGCCCGGCGGGTGGCTGCTGCGGGTGGTGGACGAGGAGGCGCGGGCGGCGGCGGCGTCGAGCCGGGTGGTGCTGGACGTGAGCCGGCCGCGGCGGTGGTCGCTGGAGGTGTCGGGGGCGGCGGGCAGCTGGACGCAGGAGCTGAGCCCGCGCCACACGGAGCTGCTGTACGCGCTGGCGCTGCACCGGGAGGGACGCACGGCGGCGGAGCTGGCGTACGACGTGTTCGGCGACCGTACGCGGGCGGTGACGGTCCGGGCGGAGCTGTCCCGGATACGCCGCACCCTGGCGGGCGTGCTGGAGCACCGCCCGTACCGCTTCCGTGAGGGGGTCGAGGTGGAGGTGGTCGGCCCCGAGGACCCGGCTGATCTGCTCCCGCACTCCACGGCCCCGGCGGTGCGCGCCTCCCGCGCCGGGGCGGGCGCGACGGGCGGGGGCGGGAGCTGATCGCCACGCCGGGGCGGGCGCGTGGTTCGCTTGGGCGTATGAGCATCACCGTGACCACCTGGTCCCTCGAACAGACCTCGCCGGACGACCTGCGGCCCGCCGCCGCGCCCGCCGGTGAGGTGCGGATCGTGCGGGCGGAGGTGCCCTCGCCCGAGTTCGGCCGCTTCCTCTATACGGCGGTGGGCGGCGACGTCCGCTGGACGGACCGGCTGGGGCTGACGTACGCCCAGTGGCGGGAGATCGTGGAGCGGCCCGGGGCGGAGATCTGGGTGGCGTACGACAGGGGGACGCCGGCGGGGTACGTGGAGCTGGACCCGCAGGAGGACGGGGTGGTGGAGATCGTCTACTTCGGGTTGATACCGGCGTTCCGGGGCCGGGGGATCGGCGGGCATCTGCTCTCGTACGGCACCGCGCGCGCCTGGGACCTGGCCGACCGCTGGCCGGGGCGGGCCCCGACGAAGCGGGTGTGGCTGCACACCTGCTCCCTGGACGGGGAGCACGCGATGGGGAACTATCGGCGTCGTGGCTTCACTCTCTTCCACACCGAGGTGACGCAGGAGCCGGAGTCGGCGGCCCCGGGTCCGTGGCCCGGCGCGGGCGCCCGCTGAGCCTTCCCGTCCGTCGCCCCCTTCGTTCCGGCTGCCCGGGCGGGGGCGACGGACGTGACCCACACCACACCTGTCCACGATGTGGGACACTGGTGTCCACATCATGGACGAACCTGGACTGGGTCCAAAGTCCCATGGCACGCTTCCGTCATGTCTCGAGCTGGAATTGCCTTGGTGAGTCGGCGGCACGTCGACCTCGGCCGCATGTCCAGCGCCATCTGTCCGGTGAGCTGATCAGCCCAGCACCACCGCGATCCCCCTTACGTCTGAACCCCCAGCGCACCGCCGCGCCACCCTCTGCTCAGCGCGCGAGTGTGCAGGTCAGAGCCGCC
Organism: Streptomyces gobitricini; assembly: GCF_039532985.1. Taxonomy (NCBI): domain Bacteria; kingdom Bacillati; phylum Actinomycetota; class Actinomycetes; order Kitasatosporales; family Streptomycetaceae; genus Streptomyces; species Streptomyces gobitricini. The sequence continues at coordinate 168,271 of NZ_BAAASR010000013.1, forward strand.
CTCCTGCAGTCCCGAAGGACGTATCGTCATGGCCGCCACCCCTGAGAAGCCCGCCTCCGCCACCGCCCGCCGCAAAACCGGGCGCCACCGCGGCGAAGGCCAGTGGGCCGTGGGCCACTTCACGCCCCTCAACGGCAACGAGCAGTTCAAGAAGGACGACGACGGTCTCAACGTACGGACACGCATTGAGACGATCTACTCCAAGGCCGGTTTCGACTCGATCGACCCCAACGACCTGCGGGGCCGGATGCGCTGGTGGGGTCTCTACACCCAGCGCAAGCCCGGGATCGACGGCGGCAAGACCGCGATCCTGGAGCCGGAGGAGCTGGACGACGAGTACTTCATGCTGCGCGTCCGCATCGACGGCGGGCGGCTGACCACCGAGCAGCTCCGGGTCATCGGTGAGATCTCGCAGGAGTTCGCGCGCGGCACCGCCGACATCACCGACCGGCAGAACGTGCAGTACCACTGGATCCGGATCGAGGACGTGCCCGAGATCTGGAACCGCCTGGAGGCCGTGGGCCTGTCGACCACCGAGGCGTGCGGCGACACCCCGCGCGTCATCCTCGGCTCGCCGGTGGCCGGGATCGCCGAGGACGAGATCATCGACGGCACTCCCGCCATCGACGAGATCCAGCGCCGGATCATCGGCAACAAGGACTTCTCCAACCTGCCCCGCAAGTTCAAGTCGGCGATCTCCGGCTCCCCGCTGCTCGACGTGGCGCACGAGATCAACGACATCTCCTTCGTGGGCGTGCACCACCCCGAGCACGGCCCCGGCTTCGACCTGTGGGTCGGCGGCGGTCTGTCCACCAACCCCAAGCTCGGTGTGCGGCTCGGCGCGTGGGTCCCGCTCGACGAGGTGCCCGACGTGTACGAGGGCGTCATCTCGATCTTCCGCGACTACGGCTACCGCAGGCTGCGCAACCGCGCCCGCCTGAAGTTCCTGGTCGCCGACTGGGGCGCGGAGAAGTTCCGCAAGGTGCTGGAGGACGAGTACCTCAAGCGCGAGCTGGTGGACGGCCCGGCGCCCGAGCAGCCCGTACAGCAGTGGCGTGACCACGTGGGCGTGCACCGGCAGAAGGACGGCCGGTTCTACGTGGGCTTCGCGCCGCGCGTCGGCCGTGTCGACGGTGCCACGCTCACGAAGATCGCCGACGTGGCCCAGGCGCACGGCTCCGGCAGGCTGCGGACCACCGCCGAGCAGAAGATGATCGTCCTCGACGTCGACGAGGCCCGGGTCGAGTCGCTGGTGGCGGGGCTGGAGGCACTGGACCTCCAGGTCAAGCCGTCGCCGTTCCGGCGCGGCACGATGGCCTGCACCGGCATCGAGTTCTGCAAGCTGGCGATCGTCGAGACCAAGGCGCGCGGCGCCTCGCTGATCGACGAGCTGGAGCGCCGCATCCCGGACTTCGACGAGCCGATCACCATCAACATCAACGGTTGCCCGAACGCCTGTGCGCGTATCCAGGTGGCGGACATCGGTCTCAAGGGTCAGCTGGTGCTCGACGACGAGGGCAACCAGGTGGAGGGCTACCAGGTGCACCTGGGCGGCGCACTCGGCCTGGAGGCGGGCTTCGGCCGCAAGGTGCGCGGCCTGAAGGTCACCGCCGACGAACTGCCCGACTACATCGAGCGGGTCCTGGGCCGCTTCCAGGAGCAGCGCGAGGACGGCGAGCGCTTCGCCACCTGGGCGGCGCGTGCCTCGGAGGAGGCCCTCTCATGAGCGAGCGTGCGGCACCGTTCCACTGCCCCTACTGCGGTGACGAGGACCTGCGCCCCAGTGAGCAGGGGCACGGCGCCTGGGAATGCGGAGCGTGCAATCGAGCCTTCCAGCTGAAGTTCCTCGGGTTGCTGACCCGGGGGCTCCGGCGCAACGACGGTGGAGGGGAAGCGATATGACGGTGGTTCAGAGCAAGGAACAGCTCAAGACGCTCGCCGAGCGGGCGGGGCGGGACCTCGAAGAGGCGTCCGCCCTGGAGATCCTGAAGTGGGCCGCCGACACCTTCGGTCCGCGCTTCTGCGTCACCTCCTCGATGGAGGACGCGGTCGTCGCCCACCTCGCCTCGCGGGCCATGCCCGGTGTGGACGTCGTCTTCCTCGACACCGGCTACCACTTCCCCGAGACCATCGGGACCCGTGACGCGGTCGAGGCGGTGATGGACGTCAACGTCATCACGCTGACGCCGCGGCAGACGGTGGCCGAGCAGGACGCCGAGTACGGCCCAAAGCTGCACGACCGCAACCCCGACCTGTGCTGCGCGCTGCGCAAGGTCAAGCCCCTTGAGGAGGGCCTGACCGCGTACGACGCGTGGGCGACCGGGCTGCGCCGCGACGAGTCCCCGACCCGGGCGGACACCCCGGTCGTCGGGTGGGACGAGAAGCGCCGGAAGGTCAAGGTGTCGCCGATCGCCCGCTGGACGCAGGACGACGTGGACGCGTACGTCGCCGAGCACGGTGTGCTGACCAACCCGCTGCTGATGGACGGCTACCCCTCCGTCGGCTGCGCGCCCTGCACCCGCCGCGTGCTGGAGGGCGAGGACGCGCGGGCCGGCCGCTGGGCGGGCCGGGCGAAGACCGAGTGCGGGCTGCACGGCTGATGACGACTGTGGGAGAAGAGAACGTGACTGGGGCCACCATCTGGCTCACCGGGCTGCCGAGCGCCGGAAAGACCACGATCGCCTACGAACTGGCGGACCGGCTGCGTGCCGAGGGCCGCCGGGTCGAGGTCCTCGACGGTGACGAGATCCGCGAGTTCCTCTCGGCGGGCCTCGGGTTCAGCCGTGAGGACCGGCACACCAATGTGCAGCGGATCGGCTTCGTCGCCGAGCTGCTGGCGTCCCACGGCGTGCACGTCCTGGTGCCGGTCATCGCCCCGTACGCGGACAGCCGCGAGGCCGTCCGCAAGCGCCACCAGCGGGAGGGCACCCCGTACGTCGAGGTGCACGTCGCCACTCCGGTGGAGGTGTGCTCCGTACGCGATGTGAAGGGGCTGTACGCCAAGCAGGCCGCGGGCGAGATCAGCGGCCTGACCGGCGTGGACGACCCGTACGAGGAGCCGGAGACGCCGGACCTGCGGATCGAGTCCCAGAACCAGACCGTGCCGGAGTCCGCCGCGGCGGTCCACGCCCTGCTGACCGAGAGGGGCCTCCTGTGAGCGACGCGTGCGCGGCCACCGGGCCGCAGACAGCAACGACGCCCGCACCCCTGCGCCGCGCAGGCGGAGAAGTTCACGAAGGGGACGCAGCATGACCACGGTGGCCAACGTCCATGAAGGCACGGACAGCCCGTTCGCGCTGTCGCACCTGGACTCGCTGGAGTCCGAGGCGGTGCACATCTTCCGCGAGGTGGCGGGTGAGTTCGAGCGGCCGGTGATCCTGTTCTCCGGCGGCAAGGACTCGATCGTCATGCTGCACCTGGCGCTGAAGGCGTTCGCGCCCGCCGCGATCCCGTTCACGCTGTTGCACGTCGACACCGGGCACAACTTCCCCGAGGTCATCGAGTACCGCGACCGCACGGTCGAGAAGCACGGACTGCGCCTGCACGTGGCGTCCGTGCAGGACTACATCGACCGCGGTGTGCTCAAGGAGCGCCCCGACGGCACCCGCAACCCGCTGCAGACCGTGCCGCTGACCGAGGCCATCCAGCAGCACCGCTTCGACGCCGTGTTCGGCGGTGGGCGGCGTGACGAGGAGAAGGCGCGGGCGAAGGAGCGGGTGTTCTCGCTGCGTGACGAGTTCTCGCAGTGGGACCCGCGCCGCCAGCGTCCCGAGCTGTGGCAGCTGTACAACGGCCGGCACGCGCCCGGTGAGCACGTGCGGGTGTTCCCGCTGTCGAACTGGACCGAGCTGGACGTGTGGCAGTACATCGAGCGTGAGGGCATCGAGCTGCCGCAGATCTACTTCGCGCACGAGCGTGAGGTGTTCTCCCGCCACGGCATGTGGCTGACGGCCGGCGAGTGGGGCGGTCCGAAGGACACCGAGCCGGTGGAGAAGCGGATGATCCGCTACCGCACGGTCGGCGACATGTCCTGCACCGGCGCCGTCGAGTCCGACGCCACCACGCTCCAGGCCGTGATCGCCGAGATCGCCGCCTCCCGGCTCACCGAGCGGGGCGCCACCCGCGCCGACGACAAGCTGTCCGAGGCCGCGATGGAAGACCGCAAGCGCGAAGGGTACTTCTAGACATGAGCACCACGAGCGAGCAGCTCGCCGACCTGTCGGCCACCACCCTGCTGCGTTTCGCGACCGCCGGGTCCGTCGACGACGGAAAGTCCACGCTGGTGGGCCGGCTGCTGCACGACTCCAAGTCGGTGCTGACCGACCAGTTGGAGGCCGTCGAGGCCGCGTCCCTGAGCCGTGGCCAGGACGCCCCCGACCTGGCGCTGCTCACCGACGGTCTGCGGGCCGAGCGCGAGCAGGGCATCACCATCGATGTCGCCTACCGCTACTTCGCCACGCCCCGGCGCCGGTTCATCCTGGCCGACACGCCCGGCCATGTGCAGTACACCCGCAACATGGTCACCGGCGCCTCCACCGCCGAGCTGGCCGTGGTGCTGGTCGACGCACGCAACGGCGTCGTCGAGCAGACCCGCCGGCACGCCGCCGTGGCCGCGCTGCTGCGCGTCCCCCACGTGGTGCTGGCCGTCAACAAGATGGACCTCGTCGACTACGCGGAGCCCGTCTTCGCGTCGATCGCCGAGGAGTTCACCACGTACGCCTCCGAGCTCGGCGTCCCGGAGATCACCGCGATCCCCATCTCGGCGCTGGCGGGCGACAACGTGGTGGAGCCGTCGGCCAACATGGACTGGTACGGCGGCCCGACGGTCCTGGAGCACCTGGAGACCGTCCCGGTCAGCCACGACCTGACCGCCTGCCACGCCCGGTTCCCGGTGCAGTACGTGATCCGGCCGCAGACCGCCGAGCACCCGGACTACCGGGGGTACGCGGGCCAGATCGCGGCCGGCGCCTTCCGCGTAGGCGAGCAGGTCACGGTGCTGCCGTCCGGCCGGACCAGCACCATCACGGCCATCGACGCGCTCGGCGAGAGCGTGGACATCGCCTGGGCGCCGCAGTCGGTGACGATCCGGCTGGCCGACGACATCGACATCTCGCGCGGCGACCTGATCGCCCCGGCCGGTGACGCCCCGACGACCACGCAGGACGTCGTGGCGACGGTGTGCCACGTGGCGGACCAGCCGCTGGCGGTCGGTCAGCGGGTGCTGCTGAAGCACACCACCCGTACCGTCAAGGCGATCGTCAAGGACATCCCGTCCCGGCTGACGCTGGACGACCTGTCCCAGCACCCGGCGCCCGGGCGGCTGGTCGCCAACGACATCGGCCGTGTCGTGGTGCGCACCGCCGAGCCGCTGGCGCTCGACACGTACGCCGACTCGCGCCGCACCGGCTCGTTCCTGCTGATCGACCCGGCCGACGGCACCACGCTGGCGGCCGGCATGGCGGGTGACGCGTTCGCCTCCGCCGACGCGCCGGCCGCCGAGCGGGACGACGAGGGCTGGGACTTCTGACGATGACCGACGTCTACGCGACCTTCGCGAAGGAGGGCGGCCGGGTCGGCAGCGGCGCCCTCGGCGCGGGGACCGGGGGTGTGGCGCGATGTGCCCGCTGACGCACGCGCACCCGCCGTGCGCCCTCCCCGAGCCGTACCCGCGTCACGCGCGTCACGCGCGTCACCGACGAAGACTCCGAAGACCCTGAACCGAGGGGAACCACCTCCGTGCCTGCCTTCCGTACCACCGTGCGCCGCGCCCTAGCCGCCGCCGTGGCCGCGCCGCTGCTGATCGGCGCGCTCGCCTCCTGCGGCTACGGCTCCAAGGCCCCGAAGGACGAGAGGAAGGTGGCGGCCGAGGGCGAGAAGCTCTCCGCCGACCGGGTGCGGCTCGGGTACTTCCCCAACCTGACCCATGCCACGGCCCTCGTGGGTGACCAGGAAGGCATCATCCAGAAGGAGCTGGGCGGCACCGAGCTGAAGGTGTCGACGTTCAACGCGGGCCCGTCCGAGATCGAGGCGCTCAACGCCGGCTCGATCGACATCGGTTTCATCGGCCCCTCCCCCGCGATCAACGGCTGGGTCAAGTCCAAGGGCGAAAACCTGCGGATCATCGGCGGTTCCGCGTCCGGTGGGGTCAAGCTGGTCGTGAACCCGGACAAGATCAAGACCCTGGACGACCTCAAGGGCAAGAAGATCGCCACCCCGCAGCACGCCAACACCCAGGACGTCGCGTTCCTCAACTGGATCGCGGAGCGGGGCTGGAAGGTCGACGCCCAGAGCGGCAAGGGCGACGTCTCCGTCGTCCGCACCGAGAACAAGATCGCTCCGAACGCCTACCGGTCCGGTGCGATCGACGGCGCCTGGATGCCCGAGCCGACGGCGTCGATGCTGGTCGGCGAGGGCGCCAAGGTGCTGCTCGAGGAGTCGGCCCTGTGGCCGGAGAAGAAGTTCGTGATCACGAACATCATCGTGTCGCAGGAGTTCCTCGAGAAGCACCCGGATGTCGTCGAGGCGGTGCTGCGCGGCTCGGTGAGAACCAACGCGTGGATCAACGCCAACCCCGGCGAGGCCAAGGACTCCGTCAACGCCAGGCTGAAGGCGCTCACCGGCAAACCGCTGCGGGACGAGGTCATCGACCGGGCGTGGCCGTCGATCCGGTTCGTCGACGACCCGCTGGCCGCGACGTTGCGGGCGCAGGCCGGCCACGCGGTGACCGCCGGTCTCCTGGAGAAGCCGGACCTGAAGGGCATCTACGACCTGAGACCGCTCAACAAGGTCCTGAAGGCCGAGGGCATGCCCGAGGTCGCCGACGCCGGTCTCGGCGTCAAGTAACCCGCCCGCTCAGCAGCCCAGTTCCCGTTCCCAGGAGGTGACGACCATGGCCACGACCTTCGCCAAGGCCGAGGACCGTGTCGCGGTGAGCCACGCGGCCCGTATCGAGCACGTCTCGAAGTCCTTCGCCGGACCGACCGGACAGCAGCTCGTGCTCGACGACATCTCGCTCGATGTCGCCCCGGGCGAGTTCGTCACCCTCCTGGGGGCCTCGGGGTGCGGCAAGTCCACGCTCCTGAACCTGGTGGCGGGGCTCGACCGGCCCACGGCGGGGTCCATCGCGACCCCCGGCGGCCGGCCGGCGCTGATGTTCCAGGAGCACGCGCTGTTCCCCTGGCTGACCGCCGGCAAGAACATCGAGCTGGCGCTCCGGCTGCGCGGCGTGCCGAAGAACGACCGGCGCGGCGAGGCGGAGCGGCTGCTGGAGCTGGTGCGCCTCACCGGCGCGTACGGCAAGCGGGTGCACGAGTTGTCCGGCGGTATGCGCCAGCGGGTGGCCCTGGCCAGGGCGCTGGCCCAGGACAGCGACCTGCTGCTGATGGACGAGCCGTTCGCGGCGCTGGACGCGATCACCCGTGACGTGCTGCACGACGAGCTGACGCGCGTCTGGCGTGAGACGCGGCTGTCGGTGCTCTTCGTCACCCACAATGTGCGCGAGGCCGTGCGGCTGGCCGAGCGTGTGGTGCTGCTGTCCTCCCGGCCGGGGCGGATCGCCCGCCAGTGGAAGATCGACATCCCTCAGCCGCGACGTATCGAGGACGCCGCGGTGGCGGAGCTGTCCGTCGAGATCACCGAAGAACTGCGTAGGGAGATCCGCCGTCATGGCCAGCACTGAGACGACGACCGGGGGCGTCGCCAAGACGGACGACCTGGCCGGCCTGGAGGCGGGGCTGGACGCGCTGGAGACGGTGCAGGTGCGCAGGGCGTCGGTGCGGGAGGTCCTGGGCCGGAAGGTGCTGCCGCCCCTGGTCGCCGTCGCGCTGGTGCTGTTGGTGTGGCAGCTGCTGGTCTGGGCCCGGGTCACCGACGAGTACAAGCTCCCGCCGCCGGCCGCCGTGTGGGACAGCCTGTCCACCATGTGGCTGGAGGGCACGCTGCTGGACGTGCTGTGGACCAGTGTGTCCCGGGCGCTGCTCGGCTTCGTGATGGCGCTGGCCATCGGAACGCCGCTGGGGCTCCTGGTGGCCCGGGTGAGGTTCGTCCGGGCGGCGATCGGCCCGATCCTGTCGGGTCTGCAGTCGCTGCCGTCGGTGGCCTGGGTGGCGCCGGCCGTGCTGTGGCTGGGCCTCAACGACTCGATGATGTACGCGGTGATCCTGCTGGGTGCCGTGCCGTCGATCGCCAACGGCCTGGTGTCCGGTGTGGACCAGGTGCCGCCGCTGTACCTGCGGGCGGGCCGGACGCTCGGCGCGACCGGACTGCGGGGTGCCTGGCACATCGTGATGCCGGCCGCGCTGCCGGGGTACCTGGCGGGCCTGAAGCAGGGCTGGGCCTTCTCGTGGCGCTCCCTGATGGCCGCCGAGATCATCGCGTCCTCTCCCGAGCTGGGCCTGGGGCTCGGGCAGCTGCTGGAGAACGGGCGCAACAACATCGACATGCCGGGCATCTTCCTGGCGATCCTGCTGATCCTGATCGTCGGCATCGCCATCGACCTGTTGGTCTTCAGCCCCCTGGAGCGTGCGGTGCTGCGCCGTCGCGGTCTCCTCGTCAGGAGCTGAGCGTCCCGCCATGAACCGTCCTGTCCTGCTCGTGATCGCCCACGGCAGCCGCGACCCGCGGCACGCCGCGACCGTGCACGCCCTGGTGCGCCGGGCGGCTCGCCTGCGTCCCGGCGTACGGGTGGAGACGGCGTTCCTGGACTTCAACGTGCCGTCGGTGCCGGCCGTCCTGGAACGGCTGGTGGCCGAGGGCGTACGCGACGTGGTGGCCCTCCCGCTGCTGCTGACCCGCGCGTTCCACGCCAAGGCCGACATCCCCGCCGTCCTGCGGGAGGCCCCGCCGTCGCTGCGGATCCGGCAGGCGCCGGTCCTCGGCCCCTCGCCGCTGCTGATCGCGGCGCTGGAGCGGCGGCTGTACGAGGCGGGCCTGACGCCCGCCGACAAGCGCTCGACCGGGGTCGTCCTGGCCTCGGCGGGCTCCACCGACCCGGAGGCGATCGCAGTGATCGCTGAAATGGCGCGGGAGCTGCGGCACACCGGTTGGTGCGCCGTGCGGCCTGCGTTCGCCTCCGCATCTCTTCCCCGTACCGAGGACGTGGTGCGTGCCCTCCGCGAGGACGGGGTACGCCGGGTGGCGGTCGCGCCGTACGTGATCGCGCCGGGCCGTCTGCCGGACCGTATCGCCGAGGGTGCCGCCGGCGCGGACGTCCTGGCGGAGGTCCTGGGCCCGTCCCTTGAGCTGGCGCGCCTGCTGCTGGCGCGGTACGACGAGGCGGGTGTCGCCTTGTCCGCGGCGGCCTGAGGGCCTTCACCCCGCCGCCGCGCTCAGTCGCGGGTCAGCTCCGCCAGTTTGACGACGGTGTTCCAGTTGCGGGTGGTGGCGGTGATGTCCTTGGTGAAGGCCGGGCGTGCCAGTGCCTCGGCGAGCTTGGAGCGGCCCAGGCCTTCGGGTGCGTACAGGTACAGGGCGCGGTCGCCGAGGCGGAACTCCTCCGGGAGGAACGCGGCCTGGTCGAGGCGGGCGAACCTGTCGGGTGTGACGGCCTCGGAGAAGTAGGTGACGTGGAGCTGTCTGGGCTCCAGGCCGGCGGCGGGGAAGGGGCAGGCGTCGGCGACGGCGCGCAGGTAGGGCCCGCCGCAGACCAGGCAGTCGACGCGGAAGCCGAAGTGCTGCTCGATCGCCGCCCCGAGCTCCGCGGCCAGCGTGTCCTCGCCGGCGCCGGACGTGCTGGTGAAGGCCGCGTTGCCGCTCTGCAGGTACGTCGTGACATCGCTGTGGCCGAGTTCCGTCAGCAGCGTACGCAGCTGCGCCATCGGGACCTTCTTGTGTCCGCCGACATTGATCCCGCGCAGCAGGGCGGCGTACCTCGTCGTCATGGTCACACCATATGACGGACCGCCGCGCCCCGTGGGGGAGGGCGCGGCGGCCGCCGGTCGGGGTGCTGGGCGGGTTACTCGACGATCTTCAGCAGCTTGTTCACCGTGCCCCGGGTGGGGTTGGCGATCCTGTCGGCCGTGGCGTTGCCGGTGAGGGCCGCGGCGACCTGCTCGGGGGTGGCGTCCTGGTGGCCCGCCAGGTAGACGGCGGCGGCGCCGGCGACGTGGGGCGCCGCCATGGACGTACCGGATATGGTCCTGGTGCCCTCGTCGCTGTCGTTCCACGCCGAGGTGATGTCCGAGCCGGGCGCGTAGATGTCCACGACCGAGCCGAAGTTGGAGAAGCCGGACTGCTGGTCGTCCTTGGTGGAGGAGGCCACGGTGATGGCCTCCGGGACGCGGGCCGGGGAACTCTGCCCGGCGTCCGCCGACTCGTTGCCCGCGGCGATGGCGAAGGTGATCCCGGAGGCGATGGCCTTGCCGACGGCCGCGTCGAGGGCCGGGTCGGCCCCGCCGCCCAGGCTCATGTTGGCGACGGACGGGCCCCGGTGGTTCTTGGTGACCCAGTCGATGCCCGCGACGACCTGCTCGGTGGTGCCGGAGCCGTTGTCGTCGAGCACGCGGACGGCGACGATCCTCGCCTTCTTGGCGACACCGTGCGCGGCACCGGCGATGGTGCCGGCGACGTGCGTGCCGTGGCCGTTGCCGTCGCTCGCGTCGTCGTCGTTGTCGATCGCGTCGAACCCGGAGACGGCGCGGCCCTCGAAGTCCTTGTGCCCGACGCGTACGCCGGTGTCGATGACGTACGCGGTCACGCCCTCGCCCGCGTGGTCGGGGTAGGTGTACGTGTTGTCTCCGGCGGTGTCGGCCTGGTCGACGCGGTCGAGGCCCCAGGACGGCGGGTCGTCCTGGCTGGCGTTGATGGTGAACTTCTTGTTCTGCACCACCTTGGCGACGGCCGGGTCCGCCGCCAGGCGCCTGGCCTCGGTCTGCGAGAGGCCGTCGGCGGAGAAGCCGTTGACGGCCGAGGTGTAGTCGCGCTTGAGCGTGCCGCCGTATTCCTTGGCGAGCTCCGCCTTGTCCGCCTTCTCGTCCAGCAGGACGATGTAGCTGCCGGAGACGGCGCCTTCGGCCCCGAGGCCGTGGACCGTTCCCTCGGCGGGCGCGGGGGTGGACGCGGTGCCCGCGTGGGCCGTGCCGAAAGCGGTGAGGCCGACGACGACGGCCGTGGCGGCGACGATCCGGATTCCGGTGGCGCGCTTGAGAGTTGCCATGAAGAGGGGACTCCTCGTCATCAATTGTGTGGGGGGTTCGCCTCCGGACGGGAATTCTTCCGGGGGCTGTTCGAAACCCTGCTCGATTGACGCGCGCAGATCAAGGCCTTCACATACCCGTGACTTACTCGACAAACTTTCTCAATAACAAATCGCTCACTCAGGAAGCTTCACGGCAACGCGGCGTGGCATGGCCCAAATGGCCATGCCACGTGACGTTTCACGGCGTCCGGAATCGCCTTATGACGAGGACGGCGCCCGGAGTCCCGCCGGAAGCTCCGCCTCGATGAGGTCCGCCGCCCGCGCGGTACCGCCCTCGGCTGCCATGCCCAGCCGGATCTCCGCCGCCCGCCGGGCCACTTCGGGGTCACCGACGAGTTCCAGGACCGCCGCCCGCAGGGCGCCGGGGGTGGCGTCGGCCATGGGGAGGTGGCGGGCGACACCGAGCGAGGCGAGCATGTCGGCGTTGCCGAACTGGTCGACGGCCTGCGGGACCGCGACCATCGGCGTCCCCGTGGCCAGACCCTCCTGGCCGCCGCCCGCGCCCCCGTGCGTCACGAACGCGTCCGCCCGGCGGAGGACGGACAGTTGCGGCACCCAGCTGTGGACCTCGATGTTGCCGGGCAGTTCGCCGAGTTCGGCGGCGCCGACGTGCTTGCCGATCTGCAGCACGACGTGCCAGCCGGGCAGACCGCCGAAGGCCTCGACGCACGCGCGGTAGAAGTCCGGCTGCTTGGTGAAGGCCGATCCGAGCGAGACGAGCAGGACCTTCTCCGCACCGGCCGGCGGCTCCCACTCCCCCTGCTCGCCGCGCTCGCCCTGGCAGGCGCCGACGAAGGTGAAGACGGACTCGTCGACGCGGTCGGCGTTGGGCTGGAGGACCTTGGGGATCAGGACGACGGCCTTGCGGGGACGGGAGACGAACCGGTCGGGGTGGGTGTCGACGCCGTTCTCCGCGAGCCACGCCTCGAAGCGCGCGTAGTACGCCCTGCCCCGCTCGGACGCCTTGAGGTCGGCGAACATCGGCTCGGCGACCTCCTCCTCGTACCCCTCCCAGGGGACGAGGTTGGGCCACAGGGAGACCGCGGGCACACCCCAGCGGTGGGCGAGGACGGGGGCCGGATAGGCGGTGATGTCGTGGATCACGAGGTCGGGTTCGTCCCCGGCGAAGGCGGCCGCGAGCTGCGGCAGCACCTGGACGGCGTCGTCCAGGAACGGCTCGATGTTGTCGATCAGCTCCGTCCCCCACGCCTCCGGATCCTCGTCCGTCGGCAGCGTGGAGGTGTAGGTCACGGGCTCCGCCCCGGTCGCGGCGACCGTGTCCGCGAAGGACGCGGGGATCGCGTAGCTGACGCGGTGCTCACGGGCGACGAGCTCCCGGACGACTTCGATGCTCGGATTGACGTGCCCGTGGGCGGCTATGGAGAACATGGCGATATGGGCACGCTCGGTGGAGGTCATGTCCGGAGACTAAACAAGACGAGACGTCTCGTACAACGGAATAACGGTACGCCGCCGCCCTCCCGGCTGACAGGCGTCGGCGCCGGTAGCGGCCGAGCACCCGGTTGCCGTCCCTGACGAGGCGTTTCTCCGGCTCCGCGGCGTCGACGGCGCCCCTGGAGTACTCCTGGCACGCGGGCGTGGCGACCTCGCCCTTCCGATCGAGGCAGCCGCGCACCGGGCGGGCCAGGGCGGACCGGAGACCCGTGGCGCCGCAGGCGGCCATCACGGCGGCGAGGCGCGGCAGTGGGCGTGGGCGGCTCATCGGGCCGGGCCGACCGCCCGGATGCGAGACTTGGCCGGATCGGCAGGGATGCGGGAGGGACGGACGCGATGGACGAGGTGCGGGCGCGGGAGGTGCTGGACGCCGTCGGCCCGGCGGGCCGGGCGGGGCGGGGGGCTGCTCTGCTGGCGCTGGGCGAGAACGCCGTCTTCGCCGCCGACGACCTGGTGGTGAAGATCGGCCGGGACCCGGAGCTGCTGGAACGGGCCGAGCGGGAGGTGGCCGTGGCCTCCTGGCTGGAGGAGTCCGGCGTCCCCGCCGTACGCGCGGCCGAACCCAAGCCCCGGCTGGTGGAGGGTCATCCGGTCACGGTGTGGCATCGGCTCCCCGATGCCGTGCGCCCGCCGGAGCCCCGGGACCTCGCCCCGCTGCTGCGCCGGGTCCACGCGCTGCCGGAGCCGCCCTTCCCGCTGCCGCCGCGTGACCTGCTGGGTGGCGTGGAGCGCTGGCTGCGGCTCGCGGGCGACGCGGTCGCCCCGGCGGACGCGGCGTTCCTGCGCGAGCGCCGCGACGGCTTCGCCGAGGCGGCGGCCGCGCTCACCCCGCGTCTGGTGCCCGGCCCGATCCACGGGGACGCGCTGCCGCGCAATGTGCATGTCGGCCCGGACGGCCCGGTGCTGGTCGACCTGGAGACGTTCTCGACGGACCTGCGCGAGCACGACCTGGTGGTCCTCGCGCTCTCCCGGGACCGCTACGGCCTGGACCCGGCGGCCCATGACGCGTTCACCGAGGCGTACGGCTGGGACGTGCGCGAGTGGGAGGGCTGCGACGTGCTGCGCGGCGCCCGGGAGACGGCGAGCTGCGCCTGGGTTGCCCAGCACGCCCCGTCGAACCCCAACGCCCTGGCCGAGTTCCGCCGCCGGGTGGCATCCCTGCGGGACGGCGACCCGCGGGTCCGGTGGTATCCGTTCTGACTCGGCACCGGGCGGGTGGGTCGGCACGGACGGAGGGGGGCGGCACCGTCGGCGCGCCGGAACGCCGGCCGAGAACGCGGACCGGGGCGGACGGGTGGGCGGACGGGTCGGAGCACGGGGTGGGCGCGCGGGCGTGTGCGCCGAAGGGGCCCGGCCCGGCGTGACGGCCCGGCCGTGACGGCCCGGCCCAGGCGCGGTGGTTCAGCCCGCCGCCGGCGCGGCCGTCGGCGCGAGCCCCCGCAGCGGCCAGGCCGGGTCTATGACGGCGTCCGGAGTGCCCTTGCGTCGCAGGAAGTTCTGGAAGTCCGCCGCCCACCGCGCGTGCCACACCACCTGCCGCTGGTGCAGCTCCACCGGGGTCAGCGCCGCCACCGAGGCGTGCCGTTCCGCTATCGCACAGGCCACCAGCACCGCCGCCAGCGCGTCGGCGGCCGCCTGATGGGCTCCGTCGAGCACCACGCCGTACTCCTCGCAGACCGCCTCCAGGTTCCGCTTGCCCCGGCGGTACCGGTCGACGGCGCGGTCGATGGTGTAGGGGTCGACGACCGGGCCGACCGGCGCGCCGTCCATCCGCTCGCTCAGGTCCGGCAGCCCGTGCCGCCGCAACTCGGCACTGAGCAGGGTCAGATCGAAGGCGGCGTTGTACGCCACGACGGGCACGCCGCGGACCCAGTGCTCCACGAGGATGTCGGCGAGCTCGTCCGCGACCTCGCGGACCGGGCGGCCCTCCGCCATGGCCCGCTCGTTGCTGATCCCGTGGATCGCCGTGGCCTGGGCGGGGATCCTGATGCCCGGATCGGCCAGCCACTCGCGGCGTACCGCCGTCCGGCCGCCCCGCACCTCCACGACCGCGGCCGTCACGATGCGCGCTTCCAGCGGCTCCGTGCCGGTCGTCTCCAGATCGAAGCCGACGAGCGTCTCCCCGTGCCAGCCCATGCTGCCCCTCCTCGCGATGCTGTGGTGCGCCCCCATGCGGTGCACTCCCCCTGTGGGTCTTCACACTCCCACGCACCACTGACAACGCCGCTCGGATCCCGCTCTCACGAGACCGGACGGGAATCGGCCCAGACCGACTCGAACTCCTCGCGGTAGGTCTCGAACAGGCCGTGATCGCTCTCGGCTCCGGCCGTGACGACCGGTCGCCTGCCACCGCGCAGCACCAGCACCGGCACCTCCATGCCACGGGCCCGGCGCAGGTAGGACTGGACGACACCCACCCCGTCGGGCCCGTCGCCGTCGACGAGGTACGCGGTGAAGCGCGGCGTCTCGTCGAAGACCTGGATCTCGAAGGCGCCCGGATCCCGCAGCTTCGAGCGCACGCGCCGCATGTGGAGGATGTTCATCTCCACCGAACGGCTCAACTCGCCCTTCCTGATCCCCAGTTCCCTTTCGCGCCGTTTGACGGCGCTGCTCGCCGGGTTCAGGAACAGCAGGCGTATCCGGCAACCGGACTCCGCGAGCCGCACCAGCCGCCGCCCGGAGAAATTCTGCACGAGGAGGTTGAGTCCTATGCCGATCGCGTCGAGGCGCCGCGCCCCGCCGAAGAGGTCCTCGGCCGGCAGCTGTCGCTGCAGCCGCACCCGGTCGGGGTGGACGGAGACGACGTCGGCGTACCGGTCGCCGACGAGGTCCTCCACCGCGTCGACCGGCAGCCGGTGCGCGGAGGGCGCGCCCCCGCCGCCACCGAGGATCTCCAGCAGCCTGGCGGAGGCGCGTTCGGACTGGTCCAGCACGGTGCGTGAGAGCGCCCGGTTGCGCGAGACCACATTCCGGGTCACCTCGAGCTCGTCCAGGGCGAGCTCCACCTCGCGCCGGTCGTCGAAGTAGGGCTCGAAGCAGGGCCAGTGCTGGACCATCAGCTCCCGCAGCTGGGGCAGCGTGAGGAAGCTGAGCACGTTGTCGTCGGCGGGGTCCAGGAGGTAGCCCTTGCGGCGTGAGACCTCACGGACGGCGACCGCGCGCTGCACCCACTCCTGCCCCGCGGGCCCGGCCGCCGCCACCACCCAGTCGTCGCCGTGCACCGGCTCGTACACGGGCCGCAGGACGGCGGCCACCACGGCGCGCAGCCGCTGTTCGACAAGATTCAGCCAGATATAGGCGCGGCCTGCGCGCTGAGCCCGGGTCCGTACCTCGCTCCAGGCCTCCGCGCCCCAGTCCAGTTCCGCACCGATCTCCATCGGCCGGGCGAGTGAGACCGCTCCGGGCGGGACATCAGCGGGGTCAGTGGAGTCCCCCTCATGACCTGAGTCACCTGGGGGAAGCTCCAGCCCTCCCGAGCTCACCCGCGCACCGCCTTCTGCTCCTGGACGCCCGTCTCCAACGATCAAGGAAGGGTACTCCGCGAGCGCGAGGCGGTGCAGCCCGATCCACAGGCTCCTTTCCCAACGGCCATGATTCTTCCGGTTGTTCCCCGCCATGGGAGGGAGCGGAGTGAGCGGATTCATAATGGTGGGGCGGGCGGGCCCGGGGCCGGTCACCCTTCGCCGGGCGGCGGGCCGGGGACGCGTCGCCCCCGCTCCGGCGCGGGCGACGCCCGGGAACGCGAAGTTGACCCGGGCAACCGGTGACCGTCCACCATCACCCGATGATGTGTCGATCTGACAAATCAGGCCCGGTGAGCGATTTCCGGCCACTGCGCTCCTCGCGCCCCCCGGTCACCCGGTAGGACCGGCCGAAGTCCTAGGAGCTCGCGCCACTTTCGGGGAGGATTCTGGCTCAAGTAACCCCCATCAGCCGGATCAGAAGTGGAAGAGTCTTATCTATGCAGGTCTGGCCGGGACAGGCGTATCCGCTCGGCGCCACGTACGACGGCGCCGGAACCAACTTCGCGGTCTTCTCGGAGGCCGCCGACCGAATCGAGCTGTGTCTGCTCCACGACGACGGCTCGGAGACCGCGGTGGAGCTGCGCGAGTCCGACGCGTTCGTACGGCACGCGTACCTGCCCGGCGTGATGCCGGGCCAGCGGTACGGGTTCCGGGTCCACGGACCGTACGCGCCGGAGCAGGGACAGCGCTGCAACTCCGCGAAGCTGCTGCTCGATCCGTACGCGCGGGCGGTCGCCGGCGCCATCGACTGGGGAGAGGCGGTGTACGGCTACCACTTCGGCAAGCCGGACTCCCGCAACGACCTGGACTCGGCGCCGCACACGATGACGTCCGTGGTCGTCAACCCCTACTTCGACTGGGGTGACGACCGGCCGCCGCGTACCGACTACCACCGGACGGTGATCTACGAGGCCCATGTGAAGGGCCTGACGATGCTCCACCCGGCCCTGCCGGAGGAGTTGCGCGGCACCTACGCCGGGCTGGCCCACCCCGCCGTGATCGAGCACCTGACCGAACTGGGGGTGACGGCGCTCGAATTGATGCCCGTCCACCAGTTCGTCAACGACCACCGGCTCGTGGACTCGGGGATGTCCAACTACTGGGGCTACAACACCATCGGCTTCTTCGCCCCGCACAACACGTACGCCTCCTGGGGCGACCGCGGTCAGCAGGTGCTGGAGTTCAAGTCGGCGGTGCGCGCCCTGCACCAGGCGGGCATCGAGGTGATCCTGGACGTGGTGTACAACCACACGGCCGAGGGCAACCACCTGGGCCCGACGCTCTCCTTCCGGGGTCTGGACAACCCCTCGTACTACCGGCTCGTCGAGGACAACCCGCGGTACTACATGGACACCACCGGCACCGGGAACTCGCTCCTGATGCGCTCGCCGCACGTGCTCCAGCTGATCATGGACTCGCTGCGGTACTGGGTGACGGAGATGCACGTCGACGGGTTCCGGTTCGACCTGGCGGCGACGCTGGCACGCCAGTTCCACGAGGTGGACCGCCTGTCGTCGTTCTTCGACCTGGTGCAGCAGGACCCGGTGGTCAGCCAGGTCAAGCTGATCGCCGAGCCGTGGGACGTCGGCGAGGGCGGGTACCAGGTGGGCAACTTCCCGCCCCTGTGGACCGAGTGGAACGGCAAGTACCGCGACACGGTGCGGGACCTGTGGCGGGGCGAGCCGCGCACCCTCGCCGAGTTCGCCTCGAGGCTGACGGGTTCGTCGGACCTCTACCAGGACGACGGGCGGCGCCCGCTCGCCTCGGTGAACTTCGTGACCTGCCACGACGGCTTCACGCTGCGCGATCTCGTGTCGTACAACGACAAGCACAACGACGCGAACGGCGAGGGGAACCGGGACGGTGAGAGCCACAACCGCTCCTGGAACTGCGGGGCCGAGGGCGACACCGACGACGAACAGGTCACGGAGGTGCGGCTGCGCCAGATGCGCAACTTCATCGCCACGCTGATGCTGTCCCAGGGCGTGCCGATGCTCAGCCACGGCGACGAGTTCGGGCGTACGCAGGGCGGCAACAACAACGCGTACTGCCAGGACAACGAGGTCGCCTGGGTGCACTGGCCGGACGAGGACTCCGAGGAGGCCCGGTCCCTGCTCCGGTTCACCCGTTCGATGGTGTGGCTCCGGCGCGACCACCCGGTCTTCCGGCGGCGGCGCTTCTTCCACGGACGGCCGGTCGAGGGAACGCACGACGAGCTGTCGGACATCAACTGGTTCACCCCTGAGGGTGATGAGATGACCGCACGGGACTGGCAGGCGGCCCACGCCAAAGCCCTGTCCGTGTTCCTGAACGGCAGCGCGATCTCCGAGCCGGGCCCGCGCGGGGAGCGGATCGGGGACGACTCGTTCCTGCTGATGTTCAACGCGAGCGCGGAGGACCTGGAGTTCGTGGTGCCGGTCAACCACGGCCGCCAGTGGCAGGTGGTGGTGGACACGGCCGTCCCCGAGGGCGTCGAACCCGGACAGGGGGCGAAGGTCGCGGCCGGCGACCGGCTCACCCTGATCGGCCGCAGCCTGACGGTCCTCCGGCGCCCCGCCTAGGAGGCATCACGGGGAGCCGGGGCCGAGGGGCCCCGTCCGGCCGCGGCGGGGCCGGGCGGTCCTTCCGGGCCCGGGCGGACGGCCCGGAAGGACGGGTCCGGTATGCCTCTTGTGGGGGCGCGTCCCGGGCACACGCCAGGAGCTCCCCGACGGCCGGCGGCCCGCCGCCCGCGGGCCGCGCCCGGCGGACGGGACCCAGCCCCGCGGACGGCTTCGGGACGGGGCCCCGGGCGGGCCCTGGGCGGGGGCCCCGGGACCGGGCGGAACGTGCCCTTCGGGCGTAAATCGCATCACCCGATGACACAGAAGCCGCCCAAGCGGGTACGTACGTTCGCATGACGCCCAACTCGACCTATCGGCTCCAGATCCAGCCGGACTTCCCCTTCTCGGCCGCCGGGGAAGCGGTGCCGTACCTCGCCTCGCTCGGGGTATCGCATCTGCATCTGTCACCGGTCCTTGAGGCGGTCCCCGGCTCCACGCACGGGTACGACGTCACCGACCACGGCCGGGTGCGGGAGGAACTGGGCGGCGAGGACGGCCTGCGGGCCCTCGCGCGTACCGCCCGGTCGCACGGCCTGGGCCTGGTGGTGGACCTGGTGCCCAACCACATGGCGGCGGCCCCCCGCCACAACCGGGCACTGTGGGAGGTGCTCCGCGACGGCCCCTCGTCCGCGTACGCCCGCTGGTTCGACATCGACTGGACGGCGGGCGGCGGGAAGGTGCTGCTGCCGGTCCTGGCGGGCCGGATCGGCGACGAGCTGGCCGGCATGCGGGTGGAGGGCGGGACGCTGCGCTACGGCGAGCAGGAGTTCCCGCTGCGGCCCGGCACGGAGGGACTCGCCCTGCCGGAACTGCTGGACGCCCAGTGGTACCGGCTGGGGTGGTGGCGGCTGGCCCGTACGGAGCTGAACTACCGGAGGTTCTTCACCATCTCCGACCTCATCGGGGTGCGGGTGGAGGAGCCGGAGGTCTTCGAGGCGACCCATGCGAAGGTCGTGGAGCTGATCCGGGACGGTGTGGTCGAGGGGTTGCGGATCGACCACCCGGACGGGCTCGCGGACCCCGAGGCGTACCTCCGCCGGCTGCGGCGGGCCACGGGTGAGGGCTGCTGGATCGTCGTGGAGAAGATCCTCACCGGAGAGGAACGGCTGCCCGGACGGTGGCCGGTCGCGGGGACGACCGGCTACGACGCGCTTCGGCGCGTCGACGGGCTGTTCGTGGACGAGGCGGGCGCGGCGGAGCTGGCCGAGGGGTACCGGCGGTTCGCGGGCCCCGCCGGGGACCGGGGCGGCCACTGGGAGGCGACGGCGCGCCGGGCCGCGTACAAGGTGGTGACGCACCAGCTGGCCTCGGAGGTCGCGTACCTGACCAGGGTGGCGGCGGCCGTCTGCGCCACGGACCCGGCGCTGCGCGACCACGCGCCGTGGGCGCTGCGCGCGGCGGTCCGGGAGCTGCTGATCCGGGTGCCGGTCTACCGCCCGTACGGGACCGGCGCGGAGGACGTACTGACGGCGGGGGCGGCCGAGGAGGCGAAGGCCACGTTCGTGGTCCCGGAGGAGGCGTCGGCCGTCGACGTGGTCCGGGGCCTGGCGCTGGGGCGGCTCGGGGACGGGCCGGATCACAGGGCGTTCCTGACCCGGTTCGCGCAGACCTCGTCGGCGCTACGGGCCAAGTCCGTCGAGGACACGGCGTTCTACCGGTACACGCCGCTGGTCTCGGCGAACGAGGTGGGCGGCGAGCCCGGGGAGCCGGCGGTGGCCCCGGCGGAGTTCCACGCGTACTGCGAGCGGCTGGCCCGCGACTGGCCCGCCACCGGCACGGTGCTGTCGACGCACGACACCAAGCGCAGCGCCGACGTGCGGGCCCGGATCGCGGTCCTGTCGGAGTGCCCGCAGCGGTGGACGAAGCTGCTGGACGACGTGGCCCGGACGCCCGCGCCGGACGGTCAGGTGGCGTGGACGGCGTGGCAGACGGCGATGGGCCTCGGGTACCCCCACGGGGACCGGCTGGCCCCGGCGGTGCTGAAGGCGGTACGGGAGGCGGGGCTGCGCACCAGTTGGACGGAGCCGGACCCGGCGTACGAACAGGCGGTGCTGGACTTCGTGGAGGCGGGGCCCGCCGGCGCGGACCTCCACACGGTCTCCCTGCTGGCCCGCGAGCTGGACCCGTACGTACGGGCGAACACGCTGGGCGCGGCGCTGCTGCACCTCACCATGCCGGGCGTACCGGACCTGTACCAGGAGACGGAGCGGGTGTACCTGGCGCTGGTCGACCCGGACAACCGGCGGCCGTTCCGCGAGGGGCCGCCCGACGAGAAGACCGCCGTCACGCGCGCGGCGCTGCGGCTCCGGCGGCGGTACCCGGAGGTGTTCGGCGCGTCGGGGACGTATCAGCCGCTCACGGCGAGCGGCCCGGCCGCCGGGCACTGCGTGGCGTTCTGCCGCTCCGGGGAGACGGTCACGGCGGTCACCCGGCTGTCGCTGCGGCTGGCGGAGAGCGGCGGATGGGGCGACACCTCGCTGACGCTGCCGGAGGGGCGGTGGTTCGACGCCGTGGAGAGGGGGCGCGAGTTCCGGGGCGGGGAGGCGGTGCCCCTGGCGGACCTGTTCGCGGCGCGACCGGTGGCCCTGCTCAGCCGCCGTCCCGTACCGGAGGAGGACGGGACCGGGTGAGTCAGCGGGCCGAGAGCCGGAAACCCATCCGGCCGAAGGCCACCATGTCACCGGCTTGGACGACGACCGAGCCGGTGACCCGCTGCCCGTTGACGGCGGTGCCGTTGGTGGAGCCGAGGTCGCGCAGCACCCACAGCCCGTCCTGGAGGCTGAGTTCGGCGTGTTGGCGGGAGACCGTCTCATGACTGAGCCGCAGCCCGTTGGCCGGGTCCCGCCCTATGCGCAGGGGGTACGGTCCGGGCTCCGGCAGCAGCAGCTTCGGCAGCCGCTCGGCCTGCCACGCCCGCCGCAGCCGCACATGGAACGCGGACACCCGTTCGACCGCGCCGAACAGCCGCTTCGACCAGCGCCCCTCGGTGCGCAGGTCCGCGGTGAGGGCCGCCAGCTCGTCGGGGCGGCGGGCGACCAGGGCGAGTTCCATGCGCCGCAGGAACGTGTCGTGCGACAACTTGCCCTGTGCGACGCCTTCCCTCAGCAACCCCAGGGCACGGTCCCGTTCGGCGTCGGAGAGCCGAGCGGGGTACGTGTGGGGCTCGAAAGCGGACGTCACAGACGTGATTGTCGGTCCCGGCGGGCCGGAGTGTCCAGACGGGCCCCGTTGTCGGACCCCGTTGGTACGGTCTTGGTACGTGATCAGCGGGGGCTTCGCACGAGGTGTGACGTACGGGTTCCGTTCGGCCGAGTGCCGTGCTTCCCGATCTCGGTCTTGCCAGGATTGGGGCGTTACGACGACGAGGGGATCACCAGTGCTGTTCGAGGTGTGGGCACCGCAGGCAGAGGAACGGGTCGAGCTCCAACTCCATGACGCGGCGCACCCCTTGGTGCGCGACCCGGAGCGGGACGGCTGGTGGGTGGCCGAAGTGGAGGCCGGTGACGGCGCACGGTACGGGTACGCGCTGGACGGCGGCCCGGCGCTGCCCGACCCGCGGTCACGGCGCCAGCCGGACGGACCGGACGGGCCGAGCGCGGTCGTGGACCACGCGGTGTACGACTGGCGGCACGAGCCCCCGGCGCGCGGGCTGCGCGGCGCCGTGCTGTACGAGATGCACGTCGGTACGTACACGCCCGAGGGCACCCTGGACGCCGCGGCCGCCCGGCTGGACCACCTGGTGGAGCTGGGCGTCACCCACGTGGAGCTGATGCCGCTGTGCCCCTTCCCCGGCAGACACGGGTGGGGGTACGAGGGAGTGTCGCTGTGGGCGGTGCACGAGCCGTACGGCGGCCCGGAGGCGCTGAAGCGCTTCGTCGACACGGCACACGGCCTCGGCCTGGGCGTGGTGCTGGACGTGGTCCACAACCACCTGGGCCCGTCCGGGAACTACCTCCCGGCCTTCGGCCCGTACTTCACCGACACCCACCACACCCCATGGGGCGCCGCCGTCAACCTGGACGCGCCCGGTTCGGACGAGGTGCGGGCCTTCCTGCTGGGCAGCGCGCTGGCCTGGCTGCGCGACTACCGGATCGACGGGCTCCGGCTGGACGCCGTGCACGCGCTGGCCGACACACGGGCCCTGACGTTTCTGGAGGAGTTGTCGGCGGCCGTGGACCGGCTGGCCGCCGAGCAGGGCCGGGAGCTGTTCCTGATCGCCGAGTCGGACCTGGCCGACCCGCGCACCACGACACCGCGCGCGGAGGGCGGCCTGGGTCTGCACGCCCAGTGGAACGACGATCTCCACCACGCCCTGCACACCGCCCTGACCGGCGAATCGCAGGGCTACTACGCCGACTTCGCACGCGCTCCGCTGGCCGCCCTGGCCAAGACCCTGGGCCACGTCTTCTTCCACGACGGTACGTACTCGACCTTCCGCGGCCGTACGCACGGCCGGCCGGTGGACCGGTCGAGGACCCCGGCGCACCGATTCCTGGGCTATGCCCAGACCCATGACCAGGTCGGTAACCGGGCCACCGGCGACCGGCTCTCGGCGTCCTGCTCCCCCGGGCTGCTGGCGTGCGCGGCGGCCGTAGTGCTGACCGGTCCGTCCACGCCGATGCTCTTCATGGGCGAGGAGTGGGGAGCGAGCACCCCGTGGCAGTTCTTCACCGACCACACGGACCCGCACCTGGCCGAGGCGGTGCGCGACGGCCGGAGGCGGGAGTTCGCCGAGCACGGCTGGGCGGCGGAGGACGTTCCCGACCCGCAGGACCCGGCCACCCGGGACCGGTCCTGCCTCGACTGGGCGGAGCGTGACCGGCAGCCGCACGCCCGGCTGCTCGCCTGGCACCGGGAGCTGATCGCGCTGCGCGCCTCGCAGCCGGACCTGACCGACCCGGACCTGGCCGCGGTGCGGGTGGCGTTCGACGAGGACGCCCGCTGGCTGGCGTACCGGCGCGGGGACCTGCGGGTGGCGGTGAACTTCGCCAAGGAGCCCGTCCTGGTCCCGCTCGGCAGCCGGGGGCGGGTCGTGGCGGCCTGGGAGCCGGTGGAGATGCCGAACGGGGACGGGCTGATGACCCTTCCCCCGGAGTCGTGCGTGGTGCTGGCGGACGTCTAGGGCGTCTTTTCGGGGCGGGCCGGGCCGGGGAGCGGTCCGCCGCGGTAGTGGCTGACGCCCCTGTGGTGCGTGCGGAGGCGAGGCGGGGAGGAGGGAGCCGCCGCGTGGGGCGCCTCCGTGGCCGAA
>NZ_BAAASR010000013.1:192336-203722 GCF_039532985.1 Streptomyces gobitricini
CGGCACACGAGCGGTGACACGGTGGGCCGAGCGCCACACCCGGCGCATGCGGCCCGGCCCCCGTGCTGGGTTCACACGGCTTCAGCGGACGTGTGGGGCTCGCATGTGGGCTTACCTGTTGCTTGCCTATCGGGCTTGCCTGTTGGGCTCACGTTTGTTGGGCTCCCCCTCGTTCAGCTCACGCGTACGACGAGGTCGGCGCGGCCGCGTCCGGCGGTGACGAGCCGGGCGTTGGCTTCGTCGGACTCCCTGACCCAGCGTTCGGCGTACGAGCGTTCCTTGCCGAACCGGACGTGCCGTTCGACGAGGCGGTGGACCCTGCGGTGGTCGTCCAGTTCCAGGAACCAGACCTCGTCGAGGAGCGGGCGGACGGACGCCCAGGGGCCGGCGTCGTGGAGGAGGTAGTTGCCCTCGGTGATGACGAGCGGCACCTCGGGGGCGACCGGGATGCTGCCCGCGACCGGTTCCTCCAGGGCACGGTCGAAGGCCGGGGCGTAGACGACCGTGCCTGGCGCGGCGGCGCGGAGGCGGCCGAGCAGGGCGGCGTACCCGGCCGCGTCGAACGTGTCGGGGGCGCCCTTGCGATCGGCGCGGCCGAGGCGGCGCAGCTCGGCCTGGGCGAGGTGGAAGCCGTCCATCGGGACGAGCGCGGCGAGCCCGTCGAGCCGGTCGGCCAGCCGGGCGGCGAGGGTGGACTTGCCCGCGCCGGGCGCTCCGGCCAGGCCGAGGAGGCGGCGGGTCCCGGGGACGGCGAGGCGGCGGGCGCGGGCGGTGAGCTCGGCGAGCTGCTGCGAGTCCATGGCAGCAGTGTCGCAGTCGGCGGGCCCGCTGGTCAGCCCGCAGATCATACGTATAACGTGTGCGGTATGCCGCACATCGCCCTGATCACCCTCGTCGTCCGTGACTACGACGAGGCCATCTCCTTCTACACCGGAGCCCTCGGCTTCGAACTGGTCGAGGACACCGACCGGGGGGACGGTTCGCGGTGGGTCGTGGTCCGGCCCCGGGGCGCCGGCGCGGGCACCGGTCTGCTGCTGGCCCGGGCGGTGGGCGGCGCCCAGGAGGCGAGCGTCGGGGCGCAGACCGGCGGGCGCGTGGGGTTCTTCCTGTACACCGAGGACTTCGCCGGTGACCGGGCCCGGATGCTCGCTGCCGGGGTGCGGTTCCTGGAGGAGCCGCGCCATGAGCCGTACGGGACGGTGGCCGTCTTCGAGGACCTGTACGGCAACCGCTGGGACCTGCTCCAGCCGGCCTGACGGCCGCATGTGCCGGGACCGCTTGCCGCTGCTGGGGTGCCGGTACGACCTCGGGCGGTCCGCGCCGGCCACGGCACCGGTGACCCGGCACCGCCGCGCGGCCCACCTGCCCGGGCGCACGGTCGCGGGCGTCAGCCCTCGTCACCCTCCGGGGTCAGCCTCAGCGAGATCGAGTTGATGCAGTACCGCTGGTCCGTGGGGGTCGGGTAGCCCTCGCCCTCGAAGACATGGCCCAGGTGGGAGCCGCACCGTGCGCAGCGGACCTCGGTGCGGACCATGCCGTGGGAGCGGTCCTGGATGAGCTCGACCGCGTCGGTGTCCTTCGGGTCGTAGAAGGACGGCCAGCCACAGTGGGACTCGAACTTGGTGGTGGAGGTGAACAGTTCGGCCCCGCAGGCGCGGCAGGAGTAGACGCCCTTGGTCTTGCTGTCGGTGTACTCGCCGGTGAAGGCGCGCTCCGTGCCGGCCTCCCGGAGGACGTGGTACTCCTCGGGGGACAGCTCCGCGCGCCACTGCTCGTCCGGCTTCTCGACGTCGTACGCCATGTGCTGCTCTCCCTCAGTCGCGGTCCGCCAGGCGGGCCAGGATCCTGGGGCCGAGGTCGGTGACGTCCCCGGCGCCCATGGTGAGAACGAGATCACCGGGCTTGGCCATTCCCGCGACGACGTCCGGGACGGTGTCCTTGTCGGGTACGGCGGTGACGTCGGCGCCGGCGGCACGCGCCGCGTCGATGATCAGGGCACTGGTGACGCCCGGGATCGGGTCCTCGCGGGCCGGGTAGATCTCCAGGACGGCCGACGCGTCGGCGAGGGCGAGGGCCTGGCCCATCTCCTTGCCGAGCTCCTGGGTGCGGGAGAAGAGGTGGGGCTGGAAGACGACGAGGAGGCGGGCGTCCCCGGCGGCGCCGCGCATGGCCTCCAGGTCGGCGGTCATCTCGGTGGGGTGGTGCGCGTACGAGTCGATGACCTGGACGCCCGCGGCCTCGCCCTTGAGCTGCAGGCGGCGGCCGACTCCGGTGTACGCGGTCAGGGCCTGCGCCAGGGCGGCCGGCTCGATGCCGACGCGGGCGCCGGCGACGAGGGCGGCGGCGGCGTTGTGGGCGTAGTGGCGGCCGGGCACGGAGACGGTGAAGGTGTGCTCGGTGCCGTCGAGGGCGACGGTGACCTCGCTGGTCATGCCCTTGGGCGTGAGGGCGAGGATCCGGGCGTCGGAGCCGGCCGTCTCGCCGACGCGGATGATCGTCAGGTCGTCGCGGTCGGCGACCCGGCGGGCCAGCTCGCGGGCGCCGGACTGCTCGCCGACGACCAGGGTGCCGCCGGGGCGGATCTTGGCGACGAACGCCTCGAAGGACTCGTAGATCTCGTCCATCGAGGCGTAGTTGGCGTGGTGGTCCAGCTCGACGTTGAGGACGATCGCGACCTCGGGGTCGTACTTCTGGAAGCTGCGGTCGCTCTCGTCCGCCTCGGCGACGAAGATGTCGCCGTCGCCGTGCAGGGCGTTGGTGCCGGGCCCGGCGAGGTCGCCGCCGATGGCGTACGACGGGGCGAGGCCCAGTTCGGTGAGGGCGACGGCGAGCATCGAGGTGGTGGTGGTCTTGCCGTGCGTGCCGGCCACGGCGATCGCGCGCAGCCCGGTCATCAGGGCGGCCAGCGCGTCGGAGCGGTGGACGACCGGGATGCCCAGCTCGGTGGCGCGGGCCAGCTCGGGGTTGTCGGGGCGGATGGCGCTGGAGACGACGACGCTGGTGGTGTCGTCCGCCACGTTTCCGGCGGCGTGTCCGATGTGGACGGTGGCGCCGAGGGCCCGCAGGGACGCGGCGGTCTCGGACTCGCGCGCGTCGCTGCCGGCGACCTCGGCCCCGCGCTGGGCGAGGATCTTGGCGATGCCCGACATCCCGGCGCCGCCGATGCCGATGAAGTGCGGGCGCTCCATGGCGGCAGGAATCATGGCGGCAGGAATGGCGGGTGCCATGCGTGTCTCTCCCGGGGTGCGACGTACGTGAGGGGCCCAGCCTATTCGGTGTCCGGCTCGTCGTTGTGCGCGAAGAGCTTCAGCACCGGCACGCCGACCTTGTGGCGGGCACGGGAGGCCCAGTCCCGGTGGAAGAACTCCTCCACGTAGTGGGGCTTGGTCAGTACGATCACCTCGTCCGCGCCGGCCTCCTCCACGACCGCCTTCAGCTTGTCCAGCGGATGGTCCTCGACGACCTGGCCGACGGCGTCGCAGCCCGCTTCGCGCAGGACGCGCAGGGAGTGCTCGAGCCCTTGCTGGGCGGGGAGCTCCGCCGCCTTGCCCTCCGGTTCCTCCCCCTCCTTGACGGCCTTTCTCAGTTCGCCGAGGGCGACGTCGTCGATGGCCCGCAGCAGCACGACGGCCTGGTCGCCGCGCGGCTGCATCAGGACGATGAAGGAGATCTCCTCGTCCCCGTGGAGGGTGGTGACGAACTCCACGTCCACGGACGACAGCGGCTTCTCGATCATCAGAACGCTTGTGAACACTTGGGAGCCCTTCCGCGGAAACCATCCTTCCCCGTGTCCGCACGGGGACTGCCTGACTAATTCTGCCCACCGGAAGCTAACCGGAACGGAACATTCCGCCGATTGGTCAAGCCCGGCTGTAACGGGTGAAAAGGAACCCGTCCTCCTCCAGGAGGGACGCGAGCGCGAACCGCTCCGGCACCTTCGGGGACGGCCCGCCCGCGATCCGCTGCGCGTCCCCGACGGTCAGCAGCGGCGACACCGTCAGGCACAGCTCGTCCAGTACTCCTGCCGCCACCAGCTGCCCGAGCAGCCGTGGGCCGCCCTCCGTCAGCTGGCGGGTCAGCCCGCGCTCGACCAACGCCCGCACCGCCCTCTCCGGCTCCACGCCCGGTCCGTCCCCGGCGACGACCACCTCGGCGCCGGCCTCCTGGGCCGCGCTTACCCGGTCCGGGGCGGCTGATGCACCGGTCAGCAGCAGCGTCGGCACGAGGGGCGCGGTGAACAGCGGGGCGGAGAAGTCGAGGTCCAGCGAGGCGCTGACCACCGCGATCGCGGGCGCGGGGCCCTGGCCGGCCGCCGCTCTGCGCTCCGCGAAGGCCTCCCGGGCGCGTGCCGGGCGGTAGCCCTCCAGCCGTACCGTCTCGGCGCCGACGATCACCACGTCGGCCAGGCCGCGCAGGGTGCCGAAGATCCGCATGTCGGTGTCGGACGAGATGGGCTGGGACCGCCCCTCGTGCTGGGCCGCCCCGTCCAGGGACGACACCATGTTGGCGCGCAGCCACGGGCCCTTCGCGGGGTACGCGTAGGCCTCGGCGAGCTCGTCGAGGGACCACTCCCGCACTTCGTCGCGGACTGTCTGGTCGGTCACAGGGAAGAGGCGTCGCATGCGGTGCAGTCTGGCACGGCGATTAGAGTGAGTAACTGTGTCGACCAGTGCCATGACCGAAGCGGCCCCGCTGTCCCTGTGCGCCCGCGAGCCGCACGTCCCGGCAGACCGTCTGGTCGCCGAGATGGTGCCGCCGCCGCGCTTCGACGCGGTGCGCTTCGACACGTACATCCCGGACCCGGACCAGCCGAGCCAGACCCTGGCGGTCGAGGTGCTCGGCTCGTTCGCCGCCGGGCTCGGCGGCGCGCACGCGACCGGCGGCGGGCGGCGCCGCTGGTTCCGGAAGACGCCACCCGCGCCCACCGGGCCGCGCGGGGTGTACCTGGACGGCGGGTACGGCGTCGGCAAGACGCACCTGCTCGCCTCCCTGTGGCACGCCACACCCGCCGAGCCGTCCCTGAAGGCGTTCGGTACGTTCGTGGAGCTGACCAACCTGGTCGGGGCGCTCGGCTTCCAGCAGACGGTGGCCACCCTCAGCGGGCACCGGCTGCTGTGCATCGACGAGTTCGAGCTGGACGACCCGGGCGACACCGTCCTGGTGTCGACGCTGCTCGGCAAGCTGGTCGACGCGGGGGTGGCCCTGGCCGCCACCTCCAACACGCTGCCGGGCAAGCTCGGCGAGGGCCGGTTCGCCGCCGCCGACTTCCTGCGTGAGATCCAGGGTCTGTCCGCCCACTTCCGGCCGCTGCGCATCGACGGCGAGGACTACCGTCACCGGGGGCTGCCCGAGGCCCCGGCGCCGTACGCGGACGAGCAGGTGACCAGGGCGGCGTACGCCACGCCGGGCGCGTCGCTCGACGACTTCCCGCGCCTGCTGGAGCATCTGGCCCGGGTCCACCCCAGCCGGTACGGCGCGCTGACGGACGACGTCCGGGCGGTCTGCCTCACGGGGGTGACGCCCGTTCCCGACCAGTCGACGGCGCTGCGCCTGGTGGTGCTGGCGGACCGGCTCTACGACCGGGAGGTGCCGGTCCTCGCCTCGGGGCTGCCGTTCGACAAGCTGTTCAGCGACGAGATGCTGAACGGCGGGTACCGCAAGAAGTACTTCCGGGCGATATCGCGGCTCACCGCGCTGGCGCGCGACGCGAAGGGGCTGGTGGCCCAGTAGGTTTGGGTGGCATAACCCATTTGGGTCGTACACCCTCCGAAGGGAATCCGGCATGGCCACCACGCGTCACGCGCACACCGTCTGGGAAGGCAACCTCACCGAGGGCTCGGGCACCGTGTCCCTCGACTCCTCCGGCATCGGGCAGTACCCCGTCTCCTGGCCCGCCCGCGCCGAGGAGCCGAACGGCAGGACCAGCCCGGAGGAGCTGATCGCGGCCGCCCACTCGAGCTGCTTCTCGATGTTCCTTTCCGGCTCCCTCACGAAGGCCGGCAACCCGCCGGCCCGGCTGACCACCAAGGCCGATGTGACCTTCCAGCCGGGCAAGGGCATCACCGGCATCCACATCACCGTGGACGGCGAGGTTCCGGGCCTGGACGAGGCGGGCTTCACCAAGGCCGCGGAGGAAGCGAAGGCCGGCTGCCCGGTCAGCCAGGCGCTCACGGGCACCGAGATCACCCTCACCGCCACGCTCGTCTGACCCGGCGGGACCACGAGGCGACGTGGCCCGCAGTGTTCACGTGTCACCACACCGCGTGATACACACGTGCGGGTCACGTCACACCTGTCCCACCCCCGGCCCGCGCCCGGGGGTGCCCCGAGCAGGGAGTTGTTGCCTCGTGTCCGAACGACTGTCCGCAACACGACGTCAAGTCCTCGCCCGTACCGGCGCGTCCGTCGCCGGGATCACTTTCGCCGGTGCCTTCTCCGAGCTGTTCGCCGGCACCGCGGCCGCTCGCGGCCACGCCGGTTACGGCGCTCTCGTCCCCGACGCGGCCGGCCTGCTGGACCTCCCCAGAGGCTTCCGCTACGAGGTCCTCTCCCGGGAGGGCGACCCGCTCCGCTCCGGCGAGGGCACGGTGCCGGGCAACCACGACGGCATGGGCGCCTTCGCCGGCCGCCGCGGCCGCGTCCACCTCGTCCGCAACCACGAGAACCGCGCCTCCGCCCGCCACGGTGTGCCGGCCGTCCGCGGCCTGACCTACGACCCGGCCGCCAAGGGCGGGTGCACCGCACTCGAACTGGACGGCCGCAACAATGTCCTCGGCGAACGCGTCGCCATCGCGGGCACCGCCGTCAACTGCTCCGGCGGGCTCACCCCCTGGGGCACCTGGCTCACCTGTGAGGAGACGGAGGACAGGGCCGGCACCAACGGCTACACCAAGGACCACGGCTTCGTCTTCGAGGTGCACCCCGCCGACCCGCTGCGCACCGGAGCCGTACCGCTGACCGCGCTGGGCCGTTTCCAGCACGAGGCCATGGCGGTGGACCCGCGCAACGGGATCGTCTACGAGACCGAGGACGCCTTCCAGAGGCCGTTCGGGCTCTTCTACCGCTTCCTGCCCAACAGGCCGCTCGGCGGCACCGGCTCGCTGCGCGCCGGCGGCACGCTGGAGGCGATGCGCGTGCCGGGCGTGCCGGACCTGTCCGCGATCCAGGAGACGGGCGCGGTGTTCGAGGGCATCGAGTGGGTTCCGGTGCCGGACAGTCAGGCGCGGGAAACGCCCATCCGGCTCCAGGACTTCGGGCCCAGGGGCATCACGCACGCCCAGAAGCTGGAGGGGTGCTACTGGGGCGGCCGGTCCGTCTACTTCGTCTCCAGTTTCGCGCGCGCGGCCGAGGGCTCGGCAGGCGACCACTACGGCCAGGTGTGGAAGTACGAGCCGCACCGGCGCCGGCTCACGCTGGTCGTCGCCTTCGGTCCGAGCAGCGACGTCCGGTTGCCGGGCGAGTCCCCCGACAACATCTGCCTGGCGCCGGGCGGCGGTCTGATGGTGTGCGAGGACGGCAACGGCGCGCAGCACGTCTACGGGCTGACCAAGCGGGGCGAGGTCTACCCGCTGGCGCGCGGCGGGCAGAACATCGGTACGCCGGAGGAACCGGAGTGGGGCGAGTTCGCGGGCGTCACGTTCTCGCCGGACGGCGGGACGATGTACGTCAACTGCTACACGCCGGGCACGACGTTCGCGGTGACCGGGCCCTGGCGGTGAGGTGACGGCGGGTGCGGGGCGGCGCGGCGCGAGGGGGGCGCGTCCGTCGTCCCGCACCGGGCGCGTGTCACCAGGTGACGGGCAGGACCTCCGGGCCGCGGATCAGTGTGCGTCGCCGCCAGGTGACCTCCTGCGGCGGGACGGCCAGGCGCAGCTCCGGGAGGCGGTCGACGAGCGTGTCGATCAGCAGCTCGGTCTGCATCCGCGCGAGCAGCCCGCCCATGCAGTAGTGCGGTCCGTGCCCGAAGGCGACGTGCGGGTTGGGGGCGCGGTCGAAGTCGACGCGCTCCGGGTCGGGGAACACCTCCGGGTCGCGGTTGGCGGCGAGGTACGAGACGTAGACGGCGTCTCCCGCGCTGATCCGCACCCCGTGGATCTCGACATCCTCCTGCGCGATGCGGGCCAGCCCGACGGCGCTGCGGTGCGGGATGTACCGCAGCAGCTCGTCGATGGCCCGTGGCCGGACGGCCGGCTCGGTCCTGAGCCGTTCGAGGAGGTGGGGGCGGGTCAGGAGGAGGAAGAGCATCTGGCCGGTGTTGGCGGTGACGGCCTCCCCGCCGATCTGGAGGGGCCCGACGAGGCCGATCGCCTCCTCCTCGCTGATGTCACCGCGCCCCACGGCCGCTCCCAGCAGGGAGATGACGTCCTCGTCCGTGCTGCCGTAGCGCGCGCGGATCGTCTCGGTGAACCAGCCGTACATGCCGTCCTTGGCCCGGGCGCTGGCGGCGGCGTCCGCCGGGGAGACGATCTGCCGGGTCCAGGCGCGCATCCGTTCGCGGTCGGCGACGGGTACGCCCATGACCTCGCAGACCACGGCGATGGGGAAGGGTTCCAGGATCCGCTCGGTGAGGTCCGCGGGCGGCCCGTCGGCGAGCAGCTCGTCCACCATCCGGTTCAGGGTGTCCCGGGCGCGTGAGCGCAGCCGTTCCACCCCGCGCAGCGTGAAGGCCGGCGCCACCGCGCTCCGGAGCCTGTTGTGGTCGGGCTGGTCGGCGAAGGCGAGGGACCCGCGCTTGGGCTTGAAGTGCGGCGCGAGCCGGGTGACCTGACTGTCGACGACGGGCGCGCGGGTGAAGCGCGGGTCGTTCGTGACCATCCTGACGTCGTCGTGGCGGGTCACCAGCCAGGCCCAGCCGTCGCCGTGAGGCAGCTGGATACGGCTGACCGGCCCTTCGCGCATCAACTCGGCGAGCACCGGGTCGAACTCCGTCCCGGCGATGTCCAGCGCGGGCCAGTGCCGCACGGGCGGCGGGCCCAGAGTGGGCCGTGTCGCGGTGTCCTCGGTCATGCGTCCGTCCGTCCCTTCGACGACTGGTGTCCTCCTCACGATCACCCGGGCGGGGCGGGACATCGCGCTGGACTACTCCGGACGGAAGCAGGCTGACCGTTCAACGTCGCGATGATCATATATTTTTCGCGTGTGATCACCTTTGTGCGGAATATGTCGTTTCTCGGTGCGCTGTGCGCCACTCTGGCCGGATGCGGTGACGTCTCCGCCCCCCGCCCCGCCCCGCCCCAGCGGCCACCCGCCGAGGCGAGCCCCTCCCCCGTCAGGGTGCCGCCGACCATGGCCCCCGGCCCCGGCGGGATCACGCCCGTGTTCGAGCGGGGGCCCGCCACGGCCGGCCGGACCGTCGCCCTCACCTTCGACGCCGACATGACGTCCGACCAGGGCGCCCGAGCCGCACGCGGCGAACGGTTCGACAACCCCGCGCTGATCGACACGCTGCGGCGCCTGAAGGTGGACGCGACCGTCTTCATGACCGGGCGCTGGGCCGAGGAGTACCCCGACCAGGCCAGGGCCATCGGCAACGACCCCCGCTTCGAGATCGCCAACCACTCCTACAGCCACCACGCCTTCAAGGCCCCCTGCTACGGGCTGCCCACCCTCGGCCACCAGGACATGGCGGCCGACGTACGCCGCGCCTTCGACGCCTTCCGTACGGCCGGCGCGCGCAACGTCGTACCGTACTTCCGCTTCCCCGGCGGCTGCTACGACGGTGAGGCGCTGCGCGCGCTGTCCGCCGCGAAAGTGACGGCCGTGCAGTGGGACGTGGTCAGCGGTGACGCGTTCGCCACGGACGCCGACGCCGTCGCCGAGCAGGTCCTGGCGGGCGTCCGGCCCGGCTCCCTGGTGGTGATGCACTGCACCCGCAGCGCCGCGCCCGTCACCGAGCGGGCGGTCCGCCGTATCGTCCCCGAGCTGCGCGAACGCGGGTACCGCTTCGTCAAGGTCTCGGAACTGATGGCCGCCGCCGGACGCGGCACACCGGCGGACTTGCCCTGAAGCGCGCTCCAGCCCCTAGCGTCCGGTGTACCAGGGAACACCAACCGACGAGGGGACGCACCGTGCGTTGCACACTGTTCGGCCGGACCGGTCTGCGGGTGAGCGAGCTGGCGCTGGGCGCCATGACCATGGGGAGCGGCGGCGACGAGGAGGTGAGCGGGCGGATCCTGGACGCGTACGCGGACGCGGGCGGCAACTTCGTCGACACCGCCGACGTCTACGGCGGCGGTGCCTCGGAGACGGTCGTGGGCAAGCTGCTGGACGGCCGCCGGGACCGGTTCGTGCTGGCCTCCAAGTACACCTGCGCGACCCGCGCGGGCGATGCGAACTCCGGCGGCAACCACCGCAAGAACCTGGTGCAGTCGGTGGAGGCCAGCCTCGACCGGCTGCGCACCGACCGCCTCGACGTGCTCTGGGTGCACGCGCGGGACGAGTTCACCCCGGTCGAGGAGGTCATGCGCGCCCTGGACGACCTGGTACGCGCCGGGAAGGTGCTCTACCTCGGGGTGTCCGACTGGGCCGCCTGGGAGATCGCCCAGGCGAACACCCTCGCCGAGCTGCGCGGCTGGACCTGCTTCGCCGGTTCCCAGCTGCGCTACAACCTGCTGGAGCGGACACCCGAGCGCGAGCTGCTGCCACAGGCCCGCGCCTTCGACCAGACCGTCATGGCGTGGGCGCCGCTGGCGGCCGGCAAGCTCACCGGGAAGTACCGGCGGGGCGAGTCGGGCCGGCTGTCCGACGGGGCTCGCGAGGACGACCGGGAGAGCGAGGTCATCACCGCCGTCCTGGAGATCGCCGAGCAGGGCGGCTGGAGCCCCGCCCAGGTGGCGCTGGCGTGGCTGCGCGGCCGCCCCGGCAACATCGTGCCTCTCATCGGCGCCTCCCGTCCCGGCCAGCTCGCCGACAACCTCGCCTGCCTCGGCGTGGAGCTGGACCCCGGCGCGGTCGCGCGCCTCGACGAGGTGAGCGCGGTGCCGCTCGGCTTCCCGCACGACTTCCTGCGGGACCCCGGCGTCCGGCGCAATGTGTACGGCGACCGGGGTGCGGACATCGACGAGCGGCGCACGTGGCGCGCGTCCCGTTCGGCCCGCGGCTAGGACCTAGCCGGAGCAGGCGGTGCGCTCCGCCTCCCGCCACTCGCAGACCGGGCAGAGGGTGACGCCCTTCGCCGTCTCCGGGTACTCGGTCGGCTCCTGGCACAGGACGCACGCGGCGTACGGCGGCCCGCCCTCGGGCCCGGCCGCCTCGGGAGGCGTCGTCCCGCAGTACGAATCGGTCATGTCGTCCATGTCTACGAGCGTACTCACGTCCGCACGGCGGTGAGCCGGCAGGCGCCGGCGGCCGCCGCCCCCGCCGGCGCCGCCGCCCCCGCCGGCGGCGG